>JAEYYS010000496.1 GCA_023428335.1 Verrucomicrobiota bacterium
CGACCGCAGCACGGTGTTTGCCGACAAGATGACCTTCCCCCAGGGCGCCTGCTGGCATGCCGGCAGCCTCTATGTCGCCAGCCCGCCCGGCATCTGGAAGCTGACCGACACCACGGGCGACGGCGTCGCCGACCAGCGCGAGATGATTGTCGGCGGCTTCGATTACACCGGCAACGCCGCCGATGTGCACGGTCCCAAACTGCATCCCAACGGCCGACTGTATTGGTGTCACGGCCGCAAGGGCCACAAGGTTGTGCAGAAGGACGGCAGCCTCGTGCATGAAGGCAAGGCCAGCGGCATCTGGTCCTGCCAACCCGATGGCAGCGACGTCCAGTGGCACGCGCTTGGCTGTGCCGATAACCCGACGGGTCTCGATTTCACCCCGGAGGGCGACCTCATCGGCACCTGCAATCTCTACTACAGCAACCCGCGTGGCGACACCCTCATGCACTGGCTCTACGGCGGCGTTTATGAGCGTGCCGACCAGATGCAGGTCATCGCCGACCTGCCGCGCACGCTCGAGAAGATGCCGGTCGTGCACAACTTCGGCCATGTCGCCGTCAGCGGCTGCGCCTTCTGGCGCTCGCAGCCGGGTTCACCGCTGATGGTGACGCATTTCAACACCCAGCGACTCGTGCGCATGGACCTCGCCCGCGACGGCGCCAGCTATCGCGCCACTGAGAGCGAGTTTCTCAAAATCCATGACCCGGATGTGCATCTCACCGATGTCATCGAGGATCGCGATGGCTCCCTGCTGGTGCTCGACACCGGCGGCTGGTTCCGCATCGGCTGCCCGAGCGGCCTGATGGCCAAGCCCGACGTGCTCGGCGCGGTCTATCGCGTCCGCCCCGCGCAGCCCGGCAAGGCGACCGTTGCCCGTGCCACGGCGGCGCCGGCAGCGACGGCGAAGTCCGTGCTTGCCGACTTGAAGTCGCCCGACCCGCACACGCGCCGGCACGCCCTTGAAAGCATCGCCCGCGATCTGTCGCGCTCCGAAAAACCCTCGGCCGATCTCGCCAAGCTCGGTGCGGCCGTGCGCGGGCTGATGGCGGCGCCGCTGGATCCGCCGCTCGAACACGCCCTGCTGCTCGCCGCGCAGAGCCTCAACGTGCAGGCGGTCAGCCTCGATGCCCTGCGTGCGGAAAAGAACCCGGTCGCCCTGCGTCGTTTGCTGGTCAGTTTCGTGCCCGACGACGCGGCGGCGCACAACGAACACATGCGCCTCGCCATCCGCCAGCTCGATGCCACCGACGCCGATCTTGCCCGCACGGCCCTCGGCGTGGTCGTGCAACACCCGGATGCCGATGCCTGGGTGGCGCCCGAATTGCAGGCCTGGCTTGGCAAGCCGCTGTCGCCGGCGCGTCTGCGGGCGCTCGAGGGTTTTTGCGCGTCTCAACTCGCCGGTCCGGAAACGCGCCAGTTGCTGGCCGGTCTGCTGGCCGCCCCCGACGCCGAATCCCGCCGCGCCGCCCTGCGCGTGCTTGCCGCCCAGCCTTCGGTCGAAGTCCACGAGGCCTGGCTGCCGCCGCTGGCGGCCCTGCTGGCCGAGCCGGGCGAGGTCGGCCTGACTGCGGTGCTCGACGCCGTCAAGCGTCTCAAAGCCCATCCCTTTGACGCCAGCCTGCAGGTGCTGGCCGATGATTCGACACGGGCGCTGCCGCTGCGTTTGAAGGCGCTCGATGCCATGAAGGGACTGAAGTTTTCCGCCGACACCCTGGCTCTGTTGCAAGGCGTGGTGGCCGATGCCGCCGCCTCGCCCGCTGCGCGCATCCAGGCGGCCGGCATGCTCGCTGCGGCACCACTTCAGCCCGAGCAGCAGGCCGGCCTGGCACCCTTGTTCGCCAGCGCCGGACCGGTGGAACTGGAGAAGTTGCTGCCGCTTGCACGCCGGGCCAAGGAACCGGCCGCCCGTGCCTACGCCGAGGCGCTGGCCCGCAATCCCGCCATCGCCAGCCAGCAGGAGAGCAGTTATCGCACGGTCTTCAGCGGCCATCCGCCGGAGATTTTCGAAGCGGTCGTGCTGCCCGCCTACCTCCGTGCCGGCGAGGTGCTGGAGGCCAAGAAGCGTCAGCTGCCCGAGCTCGCCGCCAAGGTCGCAGCGCAGGGCCGGCCGGACGAGGGCAAAAAGGCCTTCGAACAGGGCAAGGGCACCTGCCTCGCCTGCCACCAGATCGGCGGCATCGGTCGCGCGCTGGGGCCGGATTTGTCGAAGATCGGCGCCATCCGTACCGAGCGCGACCTCATCGAAAGCATCGTCTTTCCCAGTGCCAGCCTGGCACGCGATTATGAAACGCATCTTTTGGAGATGGCCGATGGCCGCACGGTCATGGGTGTCATCAAGGGCCACTCCGCCGAGGGGCTGCGCGTGATGGATGTCGCCGGCCAGGAACAGGATCTGGCGCATGCGGCGATCAGCGCCAGCACCCAACTGCCCACCAGCCTGATGCCGCTGGGTCTGGATCAAACGATGCCGGAACAGGAACTGCTCGACCTGGTGGCCTGGCTGCGCAGCTTGCGCTGAGGGTTCTGGTTAAGGGATTTTCTTGAGTCATCCTTGCATTCCATCTTGTCAGTGCCGGCAAGCTGGGGCAGGGAATCGGCATGACCCGCACCGAGGCCCTGCTTGCCCTCAACCTGATCCCGCAGATCGGGCCGGTGCGGGCGCGCCGCCTCATCGCCGCCTGCGGCGGTCCGGAGCAGGTGCTGACGGCCCGTGCCAGTGACCTTGCCGGCCTGGAGGGCGTCAGCCCGGCGCTCGCTCAAGCCGTGGCCGGGTGGCAGACGCAGACCGATCTTGAAGGCGAGTTGGCGAAGATTCGCGCGCGCGGTCTGACGGTGCTCACCGAGGACGATCCGCTTTACCCGCCGCTGCTGCGCGGCATTCATGATGCGCCCTTGGTACTGTACGTCTGGGGGCGGTTGGCGACCCGCGATCACCGTGCCATCGGGGTTGTCGGCAGTCGGCGCGCGACCCTCTATGGCCTCAACGCCGCCAAGCGTCTCAGCTACCAGATCGCCTATGCCGGATACACCGTCATCAGCGGCCTCGCCCGTGGCATCGACACCGCCGCCCATGAGGCCGCCCTGGCCGCTCAGGGGCGCACGGTGGCGGTCATCGGCTCCGGGCTGGGCCGACTCTACCCGCCGGAAAACCAGGCGCTGGCCGAACGCATCGCCGAGAACGGCGCGGTCATCAGCGAGTATCCGGTCGATCGCGTGGCCGACAAACAGACCTTCCCCTATCGCAACCGCATCGTCGCCGGTTGGTGCACCGGACTGCTGGTCGCCGAGGCCCCCGAGCGCAGTGGCGCCCTCATCACCGCCCAGCAGGCGGTGGAGCAGGGACGCACCGTCTATGCCGTGCCGGGTCCGATCGACAAACCCGGTTCAGCGGGGTGCAACCGCCTCATCCAGCAGGGCGCCAAGCTGGTCATGGACGGCGCCGACATCCTCGAGGACCTCGGCGAACTGCTGCCGGCCGCGGCGGCGGTCGCCAGCCCATCTGCCGCCGTTTCGCCGGCCGCCCTCAGTCTCGACGAGCAGATCCTGCTCCGGGCCTTCGGCGATGCCGAGGCCCACATCGACGCCCTCATCCGCGATTCCGGCCTGACCGCCGCCACCGTCAACGTCTGCCTCATGCGCCTGGAGATGAAGCGCCTCGTTCGCCCTCTGCCGGGCCGACATTACACCCGCGGCGACACCTCCCCGGCCGCCTGATCCTCGCCGCCGGTTTCGAGGCGCCCTCAGCGCGATGGCGTCGGACGCGGCATAGCGCGTCCCGATGGGCCGGGCGCCGCTGCGCCGGCGCCGAGGTGATGCGGCATTCGCGGACAAAAATCGCTCGCGCGGGAACGCTTCCGGGTGCCTGATCGAAGGATCATGTCGCTGCTGGAACGTCTGTTTGCCATTCCTGTCATCCGCAAGGGGCTGTGGCGGTGCTGGTATCCGTTTCTCACGCGTCGGCTGCAAGGCAGCGAGGTGCTGTTTCTCAACTACGCTTTTGAGGCGGATCCGCCGGTGGGGCTGACGCTCGAACCCGACGATGAACCGAACCGGGCCTGCATTCAGCTCTACCATCACGTCGCCTCACAGGTGCCGCTGCAGGGCAAGACGGTGCTGGAGGTGAGCTGCGGCCACGGTGGCGGTGCCTCCTGGATCACGCGCTCCCTGCAGCCCGCGAGCTACACGGGGCTGGATCTGAATCCGGCCGGGATTCGCTTCTGTCAGACGCGGCATCACGTGCCCGGGCTGTCGTTCCGGCAGGGCGATGCCCAAAAGCTGCCCTTCGCGGACGCCTCGCTGGATGCGGTGATCAATGTCGAGGCCTCGCACTGCTACCCGGATTTCCCCGGATTTCTCCGGGAGGTGGCGCGGGTGCTGCGGCCCGGCGGGCACTTGCTCTATGCCGACTTCCGTTTTGCCCATGAGATTGCCGAATGGGAGGCCGACCTGGCGCAGGCGCCGCTGACCGTGGTGCAGTCGCGCGACATCGGCGCGGAAGTGCTGCGCGGCATGGAAGCCAACGCCGCGCGCAGCGAGGCCCTGCTGCGCGAGCGCTTGCCGGCCTTCCTGCACGGACCGGGCCGGGATTTCGCCGGTCTGCGGGGCTCGCGAATCTACGAGGCGCTGAAGTCCGGCGAGGTGTCGTATCGATCGGGGTGTTTCCGCAGGCAGGGATGAGGATCGGTCGGTAGGGTGCCGCTGCGTCGGTGCCGAAGCATCGATCAGGGGCGCTGCGGCATCGTGGGTGACGCGCGTTTTTGTGAACATTCGCTGTCGCCATGCGCCGGATCGTGGCAGGAAGGGGCATGCAGGTGGAACGACTCAAGTATGTCATCTGGGCCGCGGACATGGGTCGCGCGCTCGACTTTTATGCACGCGTCTTTGGGGCCGAGGTGCTCAAGCGCAGCGAGGTCATCAGCGAGGTCGCGGTGGGTGGCGGCGTCATCGGCATCCATGGCGGCGGCGAGGGCAATCGCACCTGGACCGGTCTCAGTTTTCAGGTGGCGGATGTGGTCGCCGGCGCGCGCGAGGTGGTGGCGGCGGGCGGCAGTTTGAGCCGCGAGCCGGAACCCGAGGACGGTGAACCGCCGCATCTGGCCATGTGCGCCGATCCCGAGGGCAATGAGTTCATGCTGACGCGTCGGCGCGTGCGCCCGGCGGTCGCTTGAATGTTGGCGAGTCGCCTGCCTTCAGTTGGCGACCTTTTTGACGAAGCAGGCCTTGAGGGCGATGGCGAGGCCGTCCATGCGGCAGGAAATTTCGTGGTCGCCCTCGACCAGGCGGATGGGCTTCGATTTTGTGCCGACCTTGAGCACCTGTGAGGTGCCGCCGAGCTTGAGGTCCTTGATCATGGCGACGATGTCGCCGTCGGCGAGCACGTTGCCGTAGGCGTCCTTGACGACGCGTGCCGCCTCGGGTTCTTCGGCCGCCGCCTGCTTGGGCCATTCGTGGCCGCAGGTGGCGCATTCGTAGTGGTCGGCGTGAACGAGAACCTCGTTCATCTCGCACATCGGGCAGGCAGTCTGACTCATGAGAAGTCAACCAACAGCCGATTGGCCCCGGGGGCAAGGGGGAGACGGAAACAGTAGGCGGCGGCAGTGACCCCGCGAGTGGGGAG
>JAEYYS010000517.1 GCA_023428335.1 Verrucomicrobiota bacterium
ATCATCGGCACCGCCTCCTCAATGACTTCGGCGGCGGCCAGCGGTCGATCCTCGAGCGACAGTTTTTCAAACTGTGCCAGGGCGGTGGTGGCATCCGCCGGGCGATCGTCGGGATTCTGGCTGAGCAGGCTTTCGATCCACTGACAGAGCGCGGCCGAGAGATCGGGGCGATGCTCGGCCAGCGGCGTCAGCGTGTGCTGCAGGTGGGCGGCGGCGACCAGGGTTCGGTTGTCGCCCTCGAAGGGCATGCGACCGGTGAGTGCCTGGTAGTAAATGACGCCGAGGGCATACAGATCCGTGCGGGCGTCGATCAGGCCGCCGGCGAAGAGTTCCGGGGCCATGGTGTGCACCGAGCCGGCGGTGGATTCAATGGGGGTGCCGCCGGGTGCCAGCGATTGGGCCAGGCCGAAGTCGACGATCTTGAGGCGGAAGGCGTTGTGAACGTCCCAGAGGACGAAGAGGTTGCCAGCCTTGAGGTCGCGGTGCAGCAGGCCCGCCTCATGGGCGGCGCCAATGCCGGCCAGGCTTTGGCGCACCAGTTCGCGGAAATCCTCCAGGGGCAGCGGTCCCTTGCCCAGGCGCTGTTCCAGGCTCTCGCCCTTGAGCATCTCCATGACCAGGTAGGCGCCTTCACCGTCCTCGCCGTAGTCGAGCACGGTGACGAGGTTGGGATGGCGGATGCCGTAGAGCCGGCGCGCCTCGCGCAGCAGATCCTCCTTGCCGGTGCCGTTGGCGTGCAGTCGCTTGAGCGCGACATCGCGGTTTTGCGAGGTGTCGAAGGCGCGGAATACCGTGCCGCGGCCGCCGGCAGCCAGGGTGGAGAGGATTTGGTAGCGATCGTTCATGGGGGCGGGACGCATCCAATAGGGGCGGAGCGAATCCATTACAACGTTTTCGCGCGCGCTGGATTTCGCAAAAGCCGGGGCGACCGTTGAATCAGGCGATTGCCACGGCTGCCCGGCCGCGCTAAAGCAGGGAAGCGTGAATCCCGCCCTCAACGAAGCCGACACCCCTTTCGACCTGGCCCTGCGGCCCGGCGACTTCTCGGAGTTTCACGGCCAGGCCAAGGTGAAGGAGCAGTTGCTGGTCATGGTCGAGGCGGCACGCCTGCGCGGTGAACCGCTCGACCACGTGCTGCTGTGCGGCCCGCCGGGGCTGGGCAAGACCACCCTCGCCAACCTGATCGCCAGCGCCGTTGGCTCGCGCCTGCACACCACCAGCGGCCCGCAGATCGAACGCGCCGGCGACCTTGCCGGCATCCTCACCAACCTGCAGGAGCGCGACATCCTGTTCATCGACGAAATCCATCGCCTGCACCCAAGCGTCGAGGAGTACCTGTATCCCGCCATCGAGGACTTCCGCCTCGACATCATCATCGACCAGGGCCCCAAGGCGCGTACGATCCGGCTCGACCTGCCGCCCTTCACGCTGGTCGGCGCCACTACGCGTGCCGGCATGCTGACCGCACCCATGCGCTCGCGTTTTGGCATCCCCAACCGGCTCGATTACTACACGGCCGAGGAACTCGGCTGCATCCTCGAGCGCTCGGCCCGCCTGCTCGGCGTCCCCGCCGATGCCGAGGGCCTGCATGAAATCGCCCGGCGCGCGCGCGGCACCCCGCGCATCGCCAACCACCTGCTGCGCTGGGTGCGCGACTACGCCCAGGTGCGCGCCGACAGCCGGGTCAGCGGCGCGGTCGCGCGCCAGGCCCTGGAGATGCGCGACATCGACGAGACCGGCCTCGATGAAATGGACCTGCGCATCCTCGAGGCGGTCATCCACAAGTTCGAGGGCGGCCCGGTCGGTCTCGGCAGCGTCGCGGTCGCCGTCGGCGAGGACGCCAGCACGCTCGAGGACGTGCACGAGCCCTACCTGGTCATGCAGGGCTACCTGAAGCGCACGCCGCGCGGCCGGGTCGCCATGCCCGCCGCCTGGCGCAAGCTCGGCCTGGTGCCGCCGCTGAGCGGTCAGAACGAGCTTTTTTAACCCTGAGCCGCAGGGGCGGCAAATCGCGTCCGGGAGTTGGCCTCAGTCCTGCTTATTTCCCAACCGCCAACCCAAGCGACTCATCCTCATGCTTTTCGACAATTACCAGCCGGAGGACTTCTTCGACGAGATGTTCGAGGCCGACGGCACTGTGCGGCCGCACTACCGCGGTGTCGCCGACGCCCTCAACCCGGTCGAACCGGGCGAGTTCCGCAACAAGCAGGCGGCGGTCGAGGCCGCCTTCATGCGCGGCGGCGTCACCTTCACCGTCTACAGCGATGCCCAAGGCACCGAGCGCATCTTTCCCTTCGACTGTGTGCCGCGGGTCATTTCCGCCGAGGAATGGGACATCGTGGAGCGCGGCTTGATCCAGCGCCTGACCGCGCTCAACCTCTTCCTGCACGACATCTACCACGAGCAGAAGATCCTCAAGGACCGCGTCATTCCGCCGCAGTACGTGCTGAGCGCGAAACATTTTCGCCGCGAGTTCATGCACTTCGAGGTGCCCAAGGATGTGTACGTGCACATCTGCGGCAGCGACCTCATTCGCGACCGCGACGGCCGCTACCTCGTGCTTGAGGACAACCTGCGCTGCCCGTCCGGGGCGAGTTACATGCTGGAGAATCGCGCCGCCTTGAAACGCACCTTTCCCGAGCTGTTCCAGGCCAGCGGCGTGCGACCGGTGAGCCATTACCCGGCCGAGCTGCTCAAGGTGATGCAGCACTGCGCGCCCAAGCATTTCGACGGTCGCGACGCGCCGCAGTGCGTGCTGCTGACGCCGGGTGTGTTCAACAGCGCCTACTTCGAGCACGCCTTTCTGGCGCGCCAGATGGGCATTCCGATCGTCGAGGGACGAGACCTTGTGGTGCGCGACTTCAAGGTCTTCATGCGCACCACCGCCGGGTTGGTGAAGGTCGACGTCATCTACCGGCGCATCGACGATGACTTCCTCGATCCCTCGGTGTTCCGGCCCGACTCCCTGCTCGGTGTGCCCGGGCTGGTCAACGCCTACCGCGCCGGCAATGTCAGCCTCGCCAACAGCATCGGCACCGGCGTCGCCGATGACAAGGTGGTGTACTACTTCGTGCCGCACATGATCCGCTACTACCTCGGCGAGGAACCGATCCTGCCGAACGTCGACACCTACCTGGCCTCCGAGCCGAAGGACTGCGCCTTCATCCTCGACAACCTCGACAAGCTGGTGGTCAAGTCCGCCAACGAGGCCGGCGGTTACGGGATGCTCATGGGTCCCTGGGCCAGTCGCCAGGAGATCGCCGATTTCCGCGCCCAGATCGAGGCGAACCCGCGCAATTTCATCGCCCAAAACCCGATCTCGCTGAGCCGCCACCCGACCTGGGGGGGCGACCACTTCGAGGGCCGGCACATTGATCTGCGGCCCTACATCCTGTGTGGCGAAAAGATCGTCGTCACGCCCGGCGGCCTGACCCGCGTCGCCCTGCGCAAGGGCTCGCTGGTCGTCAACAGCTCGCAGGGCGGCGGCTCCAAGGACACCTGGGTGCTGCGCCACGAGGCCCCCTGAATCGCACCGGACTCCAACCTTCCGTCATGCCCCCCCATCCGCTTCCGCACGAACAGGTCGCCCATCACAAACAGGCGAACATCATGCTGTCCCGCGTCGCCGGCAGTCTGTACTGGATGAGTCGCTACCTCGAGCGCGCCGAGAACCTGGCGCGCTTGGTCGACGTCAACCTGCAGATCCTGCTCGATTTCGGTCAGGTCTCCGATGAAACGCTCAAGGAGCACTGGCTGCCGATCCTGCGTTCAACCGATGATGAGGATTTGTTTTTTCAGCTGTACGAAATGGCCGACAGCGCCAGTGTCACCGAGTTCCTGACCTTCCGCTCGGAGAACCCCAACTCGCTGTTCTCCTGCATCTCCAGTGCGCGTGAAAATGCCCGCCAGGTGCGCGACCAGATCTCCACGGAGATGTGGGAGGTGCTTAACGAGGCCTACCACTTCATCAAGGGCGCCGATGCCGCGCGGGTCTGGCATGATGGCGCCAGTGCCTTCTACGACCAGATCAAGCGCTACTCCCACCTGTTCCAGGGCATCACGGTGTCGACCTTTTCCCGCAGCGAAGGCTTCGAGTTCATCCAGTTCGGCAAGTACCTCGAGCGCGCCGACAAGACGACGCGGTTGCTCGACATGAAGTACCACATCCTGCTGCCGAAGATCACCGATGTCGGTGGCGCGGTCGACGCCGCCCAGTGGCAGGCTGTGCTGCGCTCGGCGAGCGCGGTCGAGGCCTACCGCCGTTTCTACGTCGCCGACATCCTCTTTGCCAAGGTCATTGAGTTCCTCATCTTCCAGGCCAGCTTCCCGCGTTCGCTGCTGTTCTGCCTGCAGCAGATGGACCACTTCTCCCACCTGATCGCCGACCTGCCCCAGGGCGAGTACCGCAGCCCGGGCGAGCGCCGCTTCGGCAAGTTCCTCAACAACCTGCACTTCACCACCGTGCAGGACATCATCCAGCAGGGACTGCACGAGTTTCTCATGCAGGTCCAGGATGAAATCAGCGCCTTCGGTACGCATCTCTACGACGCCTTCATGTTCGCGCCACCGGTCGATCTGCAGGCGGAAATTCGGTTCCACCAACAGCAGGAACAGCAGCAGCAGTGTGCCGGCTGAAAGCGGATTTTGCTTGCACGCCGTCCTCATCCCCGCAACGCCCTCTCCCTCTTGCCCCCGACCGAATCCACGACTCCCGCCACCGGCCTGCGCCTGCGTGTCCGTCACCTGACGCGCTTTCTGTATGAAGGACCGGTGCAGGACAGCTACAACGATGCCCGGCTCTGCCCGGTCTCCGACCCGCTGCAGCGCTGCGTCTCCTACGACCTCACCCTGAATCCGCCGGTGCCGGTGCACACCCACCACGATTTCTACCTCAACCGCGTCGACCATTTCGAGGTGCACGAGGCGCACGACCGACTGGAGGTCGAGTCGGTCGCCATCGTCGAAACCCGCGTCGATCCGCGCGGCGCGCCGCCGTCCGGCCTGGCGCCCGTCAGTCTGGTTGCACCCGAGGTGAGCGAGAACTACTTTGATTTCGTCGTCGAGTCGAAGTTCGTGCCACAGAATGTCGCCATCTGGCGCGAGGCGATGGATGTGATCAATGGGGACGCCGGCGACCTCTGGGGCGATGCCGTGAGGCTCGGTCGCCACGTCCACGACACCTTTGCCTACGACCCTGACTGGACGCATGTCCACACCGATGCGGCCGAGGCGCTCAAGGACCGGCGCGGCGTCTGCCAGGACTACGCCCATGTCATGATCGCCCTCTGTCGCTGCAAGGGCATCCCGGCGCGTTATGTCAGCGGTTACTTCTATGGCGGCCGCACAGGCGATGAAAACGAGGCCTCGCACGCCTGGGTCGAGGTCTTCCTGCCCGGCTTCGGCTGGAAGGCCTGGGATCCCACGCACAACCGCGAGGCGGATGCCCGCTACGTTAAGCTGGCCATCGGGCGCGACTACGACGATGCCAAGCCGGTCAGCGGTCGCTTTCGCGGCACCGCCAGCCGCCGGATTGAGGTCGTTGTGCAGGTGCGCCGACTCGATTGAGCCGCGCACTTTGGCAAATCCCGGCTGGCGCAGGCACCGGCTTGCGGGTAAGTAGACCGATGCCATTTTCCGCCCTCGGTCTCGCTCCCGTCATCCTGAAAGCCATCCAGGAGGCCGGTTACACGGAGCCCACGCCGATCCAAACTGCCGCCATTCCCGCCGTCATCAAGGGCGGCGACGTCATCGGCATCGCCCAGACCGGCACTGGCAAGACCGCCGCCTTCACCCTGCCGATCCTCACCCGTCTCGCCGAGGCGCCGCCCACCACCGGACGTGCCCGCACCCGCGTGCTGGTCCTGGCGCCGACCCGCGAACTGGTCGCCCAGATCGAGGAGAACGTGCTCGCCTACGCCCGCCACCTGCCGCTGCGCATCGCCCGCGTCTTTGGCGGGGTTGGCGAAAAGCCGCAGAAGGACGCGCTGCGTGCCGGTGCCGACATCGTCATCGCCTGCCCGGGCCGTCTGCTCGACCTCATGAGCCAGGGCTGCGCCGATTTCACCGGCCTGCAGCACCTGGTGCTCGATGAGGCCGATCGCATGCTCGACATGGGTTTCCTGCCCGACATCCGCCGCATCCTCCGCCAACTGCCGACCAAGCGCCAGACCCTGCTGTTCTCGGCGACCCTGTCGAAGGAGATCGAGGCGCTCACCCGCGAGTTCCAGCAGCACCCGCAGTTGGTCCAGGTCGGTCGCCGGTCGAACCCCGCTGAAACGGTGACCCAGTTCGTCCACGAGGTGCCCCGCCACCTCAAGCAGGCTCTGCTCGAACGCCTGCTCGAGGATGAGAAGATGCAGATGGTGCTGGTGTTCAGCCGCACCAAGCACGGGGCCGACAAGATCGCCCGCAAGTTGGAAAAGACCGGCATCACCTGCGCCACCCTGCATGCCAACCGCTCGCAGAACCAGCGCCTGCGCGCGCTCGCCGATTTCAAGGACTGGAAGGTGCGCGTGCTGGTGGCGACCGACATCGCCGCGCGCGGCATCGATGTCGACGGCATCTCGCACGTGGTGAACTACGACTTCCCCCACGTTGTCGAGGACTACGTGCACCGCATCGGCCGCACTGGCCGTGCCCAGGCGATTGGTGATGCCATTAGCTTTGTCAGCCCCGACGAGATGGACGATCTGCGCAAGTTGGAAAAGTTCATTGGCCGCGGCCTCGTGCGCAAAAAGCTCGAGGGCTTCGACTATCGCGCCGCGGCTCCGGCCGGCGCCGCTGCGGAAGCGGAGCGCGAGGAACGCCGTGGCGGTCCGCGCGGTCGTCAGGGAGGCGGTGGCGGACGCCAGGGGCAGCGCGGGCGTTCGCCGCAAGGCGAGTCCGGTCGCTCGGGCGGTCGCGGTGGCCGTGACGGCGGTCGGGGTCGCCCGGACGCCGAGTCGGGTTCGGACAGGCCGCGTCAGGAGAAACCCCGCCAGGACAAGCCGCGCGGTCCGGCCAGCTCGGGTCGCTCCGCACCGGCTTCGGCCAAACCCACTGCCACCGGCGCACGCAAGCTCTGGAATCGGCTGACCGGGCGCTGAGTCCAGGATTCGCGGCATTTCCGCGCTTGCGACCTGCGTGCCCCGGCGCTCCATGTGACTCCGCATGTCCGCCGCCCACGCTCCCACTGTCGTTCTCGAAAACTTCTACCCCTGCCTGGAGGGCGGTCGTCATGCCGTCAAGCGCATCGTCGGCGAACCGCTTGAGGTTTGGTGCGACGCCTTCACCGACGGCCATGTGGTCATGAGTGCCGTGCTGCGCTGGCGCCTGCAGGGCAGTCGCCGCTGGCAGGAGGCGCCGATGCAGCCGGTCGACAACGACCGCTGGCACGGTCGCTGCGAGTTCAGCAAGGTGGGTCGCTGGGAGTATGTCGTCGAGGCCTGGGCCGACAGCTTCAAGGGCTGGAAAAAGACTTTCGTGGTGCGTGTCGAGGCCGCCGACCCGGATGTGCCGGTCGAGGCGCTGGAAGGCGCGCGCCTGCTGCGCGAGGCTGCCGGTCGCGCCCGCGGCACCGGGTCCACCGAGGCGGCCGCCCAGTTGGAGGAGATTGCCGACCTGCTCGCCGGTCGCCCGGCTGCCGGCCTGCTCGACGTCCTGCAGTCGGCCGAACTGCAGGCACTGATGGATGCTTTTGCCGATCGCTCCCTGTCGACCACCTCCGCGCCGCTTGGCGTCATTGTCGAGCGCGAGCGCGCCCGGTTCTCGGCCTGGTACGAATTCTTCCCGCGCGGCGCCGAGGGCCGGGCCGACAAGCACAGCACCTTCCGCGACTGCCTGCCGCGCCTCGATGACGCGAAGGAGATGGGCTTCGATGTCATTTACTTCCCGCCGATCCATCCGATCGGCATCACCGCGCGCAAGGGCCGCAACAACACCCTGACCGCCCTGCCGGGCGATGTCGGCAGCCCCTGGGCCATCGGTGGCCCGGCCGGCGGCCATCGCGCGATCGAGCCGCAGCTCGGCACGCTGGAGGACTTTGTCTGGCTGGTCGGCGAGGCGAAGAATCGTGGCCTGGAAATCGCCCTCGACTTCGCCATCAACTGCTCGCCGGATCATCCCTACGTGAAGCAGCATCCGGAGTGGTTTTACCAGCGGCCCGACGGCAGCATCCGTTACGCGGAAAACCCGCCGAAGAAGTACCAGGACATCTACCCGCTCAACTTCCACTGCGCCGACTGGAAGAACCTCTGGCGCGAACTGATCGACGTCGTGCTGTTCTGGGTCGACCAGGGGGTGAAGATTTTCCGGGTCGACAACCCGCACACCAAGCCGGTGGCCTTCTGGGAGGAACTCATCAAGACCGTGCATCGCAAGGATCCCGAGGTGATCTTTCTGGCCGAGGCCTTCACGAAGCCGCGGATGATGCAGGTGCTCGGCAAAATCGGCTTCAGCCAGAGCTACACCTACTTCACCTGGCGCGAGGACAAGGCCGGTCTCACCCAGTATGCGAGCGAGCTGAGCCAGGGCGAAATGCGCTGGTACTACCGCGGCAACTTCTGGCCGAACACGCCGGACATCCATCCCTACTACCTGCAGAACGCGCCGGCCAGCGTCTTCCGCCTGCGCGCCGCGCTCGCCGCCACGCTGTCCTCATCCTGGGGCCTGTATGCCGGTTACGAACTCTGTGAGAACGCGCCGCTGCCAGGCCGGGAGGAATACCTGGATTCGGAGAAGTTCGAACTCAAGCAGCGCGACTACAACGCGCCGGGCAACATCAAGGGCTTCATCGGCCGCCTCAACCGCCTGCGCCGCGAGCACCGCGCGCTGCAGCTTTACGACAACTTGGTTTTCCACGGTGCCGATCACGGTGAGATGCTCTGCTACAGCAAGTGCACGCCGGACTTTGAGGATCGACTGCTTTGCATTGTCAGCCTCGACGGCCATCAGACCGTCGCCGGCCTGGTCCACCTCGACCTCGCCGCGCTCGGCCTCGATCCGTCACGGCCCTTCCAGGTGCACGACCTCATGCATGGCCAGACTTACGAGTGGAGCGGCCCCGACAATTACGTCGAGCTGAATCCGCACGGCACCTCCATGCACCTGTTCGCGGTGCGTCAGTGAGGCCTCATTTCCAGTCCTTCGTCCAGAAGGTCAGGTGCTTGGGCGATTCCGTCGCTTCGCCGATCTCCTTCCAGACGAACTCGGCGCGCAGCTCGGGGCGCCGGCGGTAGCCGAGCGAGGTCCAGAACTCGTCCAGCGGCCGGTAGCCCGGCGGCCGCAGCGGATGATCGTCGGGACGATCGACCGCGCAGAAGGTGGTCATGCGGGCGCCGAGCTTGGCGGCGTGTTCCTCGCGGCGCTGGAAGAAGCGTTTGCCGATGCCGCGGCCGCGGTAGGCCGGCAGCAGGATGGATTCGCCAAAGTAACAGATGGGGGCGACGTCGATCCCGGCCTGCAGGAAGGGCGCCTGAAACTCCGGCCCCTCCTGCGCCAGCGGCAGGCAGGTGCTGGCGCCGACCACGGCTTCGCCGTCGAACACCAGCACGACCAGGCTGTCCGGGCTGCTCAGGTAGGTGCGCAGGTACTCCCGCTCATACTCCAGCGTGCCGTCGTAGAGGTAGGGGTAGTCGCGGAACACGGCGATGCGCAGCGCGCCGAGCGCGTCGAGGTGCGGAGCGAGGCGGGGGCCGTGAACATTTTCCAGACGGAGCATGACCACCCATTTCACAGGCCGCGCCGATGTCATGGACTGTTTTCGCCGCTTGAAGGCAGGCCCGGCCTGCGCCATGTCGCGACCATGTCCGAACCCGTCCAAATCTGGCTCAATGGCCGCGTGTTACCCGCTGAAGAAGCGCGGCTTTCGCCCTTCGAACACGGCCTGCTGGTGGGCGACGGTGTCTTCGAGACGCTGGCCGTGCGCAAGGGTCGCGTCATCGGCCTGCGCGAGCACTGGCAGCGCCTGGAGCGTTCCTGCGCGACGCTGGGCCTGGCTGCCATGGACGAGGCGGAATTCGCCGATGCCATCGCGGCGGCAGTGCACGCCAACGGCCTGACCGATGCACGCGTCCGCGTCACCCAGACCAGTGGCGACGGCCCGCTCGGTTCCGATCGCGGGGCAGGCAAGGGGACTCGGCTCGTTGCGGCCACGCCGCTGAACTCCTGGCCACCGAGCGAGAAGGTGTGTCTCGTGCCCTGGACCCGCAATGAGAACGGCGCGCTTGCCGGCGTGAAGAGCATCTCCTACGCCGAGAACGTCATCGCCCTCGCCGAGGCCAAGCGTCGCGGCTTTGGCGAGGCCCTGCTGGCCAACACTCGCGGCGAGCTCTGCGAGGGCACTGGCTCGAATGTCTTTGTCGTGGTCGACGGCCACCTGCACACGCCGCCGCTGGACTCGGGTTGCCTGGCCGGTGTCACCCGACTGCTGGTCCTGCAGGCCTGCGCGACGGCCGGCATCGACTGTGCGGAAACGGCGCTGCCGGCCGAGGTGCTGACGCGCTGTGAGGAGGCCTTTCTCACCTCCTCGACCCGCGACGTCCATCCGATCGCCGAGATCGACGGTCGTGCGCTGGCCACACCCGGGCCGCTGACGCGGGCGGTGCAGGCTGCCTACGCCGCCCACCTCGGCGCTTGACCGAACGCCCGGCCCCGGTCAAGGATGCGGCGCATGAAGTCGCTCCTCATTCTTCCCCTGCTCGCCCTCGGCCTGCACGCCGCCGAACCTGTGTCGCTGTTTGACGGCAAAAGCCTCGCCGGCTGGACCGCCGCGGGTGGCAAGGCGCCCGGCCCGGGCTGGAAGATCGAGGGCGGCGTGCTCGTGCTCGACGGCGTCGGCGGCAACCTGCTCAGCGACAAGGAATACACGAACTTCGAATTCGAGTGGGAGTGGAAGATCGCCGAGGGCGGCAACAACGGCATCAAGTACTGGGTCACCCAGGTCGGCGGCAAGGAGTGGCTCGGCATCGAGTATCAAATGCTCGACGACCAGAAGCATCCGGATGCCAAGAATGGTGCCAAGCGCCTGACCGCCTCGTTTTACGACATCCAGGCGCCGACGGTGAAGACCCCGGTCAACCCGCCCGGCCAGTGGAACGCCAGCCGTGTCGTCGCCAAGGACGGCAAGCTGCAGCACTGGCTCAACGGCGTGCTCGTCGGCGAGGCCGACACCCGCTCGGGCGATTGGCAGGCCAAGATCGCCGAAAGCAAGTTCAAGACCAAGGTGGGCTTTGCACCCGGCAAGGGCCGGATCATGCTGACCGATCACAAGGACAAGACCTGGTTCCGCAACCTGCGGATCAAGGAACTCTGACCTGCGCGGGGGCGGTTCACGCGGCGAGGCGGTCGCGCACGGCAAAGGTCTCGGCCGGTGGCACCCCCCAAATGAGGTGCCTGGACAGCAGGCGGATCAGCCGTCGGCTGTAGCGCGAACGCGTGCGTCCACCCGAGGCCATGCTGGCGATCTGGCGCTTGGAGTGGCGCTCCATGAAGGTGGCGATGTTGAAGGGCGAGGGTTTCTCCGCCAGATGCCGGCCGGCCAGATGCAGGCGGAAGATGCGGCCGTCGTAGAAGTAGGCGATCAACTCGGTCCAGGCCTGATGCCAGTCGATCATGCGCCGGCTGTAGGTGTCGAGCGCCCGCGCCAGGGCCGCCGGCTGCTGCAGCATGGCCTTGCCCTGGGCGAACACACAGTCGTCGAGTTCGCGCGCGCCCTGCAGCGACAAAAACAGGCCGGGCGACAGCATGGGATCAACAAAGCCAAAGGCATCGCCGAGCAGCACCCAGCCCGGGCCGTGACCGCGTTCGGACAGCAGTTGGTAGTTCGTGTAGGTCATCACCGGCGTCACGCGTCGGGCGTGCGCGCCGCGACCGCCAAAGGCCGGGTCCTCGCGCAGGATGCGCTCGAGTCGCTCCTCGGGCGTGGCGCCGAGTTCGCGCGCCGCGTCCTTGCGGATCACCACGCCGCCCGAGAGTCGGCCCGGCAGCGGGATGCGCCAGCTCCAGCCGGCGCGCAGCAGCGAGATGATGACCTGGCCCTCCGGTACCTCGTCGTGCGGGAAGTCCTCGAAATGGGCAAAGTGGGCGACGTCATCGCGGCCGCCGCGCTGGGCCGGCAGATTCATCAGGCGTGCAA
>JAEYYS010000255.1 GCA_023428335.1 Verrucomicrobiota bacterium
TGGAACACGTTTGACGGTGGCGACCGCTACCGGGTGGGCGGCGAGGCGGGCACGGACCTGACGCTGCCGGATCTGTCGGCGTTTGATGCGGCGCTGAGGTGGGACACGGGGCTGTTTGCGAGCCACGGCATCCTGGTGGTGGCGGTGGTGCCGGAGCCCGGGCGCGCGCTGCTGCTGGTGCTGGGCCTGACGGCACTGCTGATGCGCCGCCGGCGTTGAGTTTCCTCAACCCGCGCGCACGGCCAGCAGACGACAGCCCCCCAACCAGGACTCGCCGTCATGCAGGATGTGCCAGTCCGTGCCGAGGCCAAGCCGCGCCGGCAGTTCTCCGGCACGGAAGCCGGCATGCACGCTCACCCGCAGGTCATGGCGGGTGATGGGGTGCAGGCGTGCCACCCGGCAGAGCAGGCCGCCACTGCAGGTGTGCAGGCGGCGGCGGGCGGGTTCGACGGCGATGAGCACTCGCGCGGCGGCAGGCAGACGCCGGCCGAGTGTGCGCAGGGCGTCGTCCTGCAGATGATGCAGGAACAGGTTGGCGACCCACACTTCGCTGTCGGGAAGCGGCTCTTGCAGCAGGTCGCCCTGGGTCCAATTCGCCGCGGCCGGCCAGGTCGGCGGACGGGGTGCCAGATCGAACCCGTGCAGATCTGCGGGCGCGCAGACACGGTGGCGAGCCAGGCGCAGCGAGAGGGCGCCGTCGCCGGCTCCGATTTCGGTGACGCGCCAGCCGGGTCGGCAGAGATGGCGCAGCCTGCGGACGATCCAGCGGTGGTTGCCCATGATGGCGTTGATCAGCCGCAGATCGGCGCGGCCGCGCACGGCGTCCGGATGGTCGGCGGGATAGGTTTCGAGCAGTTCGGGTTCGACGCGTCGCGTCTCGAAACCAGGCGGGGAGGTGTTCATGGGCTGAGCCGGGCGCGCAGGCGCGCCGGCAGGCGGCGCACACTGCCGCAGGGGATGGTGAGCATGGCGAAGCGCCGTGTCAACCAGCGTGCCAGTGCCGGCTGGTTCAGCACGAGCCGCAGCACGAGATCACGCAGCCGGGAGGCGCCCGTGCCGGTGAGCGTGCCGAGCCACATGCCGGTGGCCGCCCTGCGGGTGGCGGCACGCGCCGCGCGCTGGCGGCAGCGTTCATAAGCTGCGAGCAGCGGACCTGGCGCCTGGCCGCCGCGTTCGATGGCGGCAAGGGCGTCGGCGAGAAACTCGGCGTCCGCCCAGCCGGTGTTCATGCCCTGGCCGCCGATGGGACTCATGACATGGGCGGCATCGCCGCAGAGAATGATTCGTCCGTCGAAGTAGCGTTCGGCATTCAGCCAGCGCGGCGAGAAGCCGCTCTCGTTGAGTTGGTCGGCGGCGTCGAGCGTGAGACCGGCGCGTGCCGCCACCAGCCGGGCAATCCGCCCGGGTTCCGGTGTGCCCGCCGCTTGGTCGAGCTGGGCAATCCAGCGGCGCCGGCCCTCGGGCAGCGGGAAGGACTCGATGGCACCGGTCGGCGTGAACCAGAGTCGCGCTTGCTCACCCAGATCCGTGCGGTCGATGAAGTCGCCCATGACGAAGTGGCATCCATACTCGCCGCCGGCCACGCGCAGGCGCAGCAACTCGCGCACCGGACTGCGATGGCCGTCGCAGGCCGCGAGCCAGCGGGCGCGTGCCTCGAAATCTGCCGTGCGTATCGTGACCGAGCCGGCATCCTGGTCGACACCGGTCAGCTCGACCCCGCGGCGCAGGGTCACGCCGGGCAGCGCGACAACCGCCGCCTCAAGCAGTTCGACCGTGGTGCGCTGAGGCAGCGACAGGATGAAGCGGCGCTTGCCCGGCAGGTCGCGGAACGACGCTGTGCCGAGGTCGCCGCAGGCACCTGCGACCCGGCAGTCGCGGATGGGCACCCCGCGCTGCACGAAGATCTCTTCGAGCCCCAGCCGGGCGAGGATTTCCAGTGAGGGCGGTGTGATGCCGATCGCTTGGGAATGCTCCGGCGCGCGCTCCCGCTTGTCGATGATCAGCACCCGCAGCCCGCGCTGGGCGGCGAGACCGGCGAGCAGCAGCCCGACGGGACCCGCGCCGACGATGGCAAGATCGTGTTCGGGCGGCACCGCCGCGGTGCCATAAGGTTCGCGTGCGCGGCCGGGCAGCCAGTAGGGCACGCGCTGCTGGTAGCGGGCGAAGGCTTGGCCGTACCAGTGCAGGTAGCGCCGCTCCTTGAGCAATGGAGCGAGCAGGCAGTAGCCCGTCCAGGCGAGGGTGAGCAGCAGCCGGTCCGGCGTCCAGTCCGGTGCGGTCCACAGGATGAGCGTGAACGACAGGTAGATCGGCTGGCGGGAGTGGCGGAACAGGCCGCCGCGCGGGAAGGCCGGATACACCGGGCGCCGGCCGCGCCAGACGGCGTGCCAGCCGGTGAGGCCTGTCTGCACGCCCAGCCCGGCATCGTACATCGACTTCGCCAGCAGGAGCCACGAGGCCGCATACAAGAGGCTGAGACCGCTGCGCGCCCAGCCCTGCGGCGCCGCCCAGAGCAGGCCCGAGGGCGACCACAGCAGGAAGACGAGCAGAAGCTGCAGGGAGGCGGCGGCGGCGAACAGCGTCGTCGCCAGATCACGGCCCAGGCCGAACGGCGTGATCCGTGCCAGGAAGCGGCGGCCGCGGTCGGTCAGCAGCAGCGAGTGGCCAGCGGCAAACTGGGCGGCGAGCGCCGCATTGGCAGCCATGGCCGTCCAGCCGGAGAGACGCATCCCGCCCCAGGAGAGGCCACGGTACAGGCTGCGGAACATGACTGCCACGGCGGCGGCGAACAGGGCATGACCGGCGAGCCCAATCACCAGTGCGGTGCCGCGCTGCACCGGCGTGAAGCTGACGGGGGCGCTGGCGTTCATGATGCGTGCAGGGGTTGAGGCCTGAGGCGGACCGCCGGACGGGGGGCTTGCGGCACGGTGCAGCCCAGCCGTTCCAGCACGGCGGTCTCGAGGGTGAGACCTGGGCCAAAGGCCATGGCACAGGTGATGGCCGGCGCACTTTCGGCCTCGTCGAGCAGTTCCTTGAGCACAAACAGCAGGGTCGCACTGCTCATGTTGCCGTAGTCGCGCAGGACGTTGCGCGAGGCGTGCAGACCGTTGCGCCCGAGCCCCAGGCTGTCCTCCACGCGATCGAGAATGGCCCTGCCGCCCGGGTGCACCGCCCACTCATCGACCTGCCCCGGCCGCAGGCCGCGTGCCGCCAGCGTGCCGGCGATGCGCTCACGCAGGTCACCGGCGAGCAGGTCCGGCACGTAGCTCGACAGCGTGATGGCGAAGCCGTCGTCGCGGATGTCCCAGGCCATGGCGGTTTCGCCCGCAGGCAGCAGCACCGAGGCGAAGCCGTCGAGCCGGTAGGCTGGCGTGCCCGGGGCGGGCGTGCGGGCGCTCACCACGGCGGCCGCAGCGCCATCGGCAAACAGCGCATTGGCCAGCACGGAGTCCGGTCGGTCGTCGAGCCGCAGGTGCAGGGTGCACAGCTCGGTGCAAACCACGAGCACCACGGCGTTGGCATCCGCCTCACAGAACTGCGCGGCCATGCGCAGGGCCGGCAGCGCGGCGTAACAGCCCATGAAACCCAGGGTGTAGCGTTGCACCGAGGCTGGCAGACCGAGCTCGCGGATGAGGTGGAAGTCCGGGCCGGGATTGGCGAAACCGGTGCAGGAGACATAGATGACATGGGTCACCTCAGCGGGGGCGAAGGCGCGGTCCTCGCCCAAGGCCTGGCGGGCGGTGTCCACGGCCAGGTGCGGTGCGGCCTGCGTGTAGCAGTCGTTGCGCGCGGCTGTGCCGGGCGAGACGAGGCTGCCGTCGGGGCCCGGACGGTACAGCACGGCGGCCGCACCTTCCTGGAAATCGGGCAGCACGCTGTGGCGGGTTTCAATGCCGCTGTGCTGATGGGCGGCATGGGTCAGGCGGCGCGTGCGCGGGTTCGCTGTCCAGGCTTTGAGGCGGTCGCGGGTGTGCGCCTGACTGTGGGTGTATTCCGGAACGCGGGTGGCAAGGGTGTGGAGGTAGGCGGGCATGGGAGGTTAGTGGCGGGTGAGTTGGACGGCGGCGTGCAGGCGGATGGTATCGCCCACGCGGATGACCCAGAGCACGGAGGGGATCACGATGCCGGCCTGCTTGAGCGAGAGGTCACAGTGCAGATCCAATTCAGCTTTGTCGCCGGACAGGCGCCAGTGGCGAATGTCCGCCACCAGGGAATGGGACTTGCCCATCAGTTGGAGTTTCAGTGGCAGGCGGGTGGGCGTTTTGCCGTCGGCCGCCACGTCTTTGGCTGGCACGTCGATCACCGCCTCGATCAAGGGGTGCTCGGTCACCCGCATGCAACGGTGCATGACCGCGTCGCGGCGCTTGTCGGCCGTGTCCATTTCGGCGGCGTCGACCACGACCTGCGAGCGCAGATGCAGGGGCCGGCCATCGGGACCGGAGGTGACCTGCAGGGTGAAGGGGCGGGTGTTCACGGTGCCACTCCAGTCGTGCAGGGTGGAGGTGCCGCTGAAGGTGATGCGGGCGGTGCCGGACCAGGCGGCGGTGGCGGGTTCGCTGGCGGCACCGAGGCTGGTTGCGAGCGTCAGACAGAGGGCGGAAAACAGACGGAGAGACATGGAACAAGGCATGGGATGGGCGGAGCCGCGGAGGCTTGGGCTCCGGCGGATGAGCCGCGGGTTGTCAAAGGAAGTATGGGGGGCGGATCGTGCCGCCCGTCAGTTCAAGTCGACGCCACACCAGCGGTGCCGGCGCATGCCTTCGCGGCCATCGCCTCGGGTCTGTTCAGAGGCCGTCGTCGTCCGTCGCACAGCCGAGTGCACCAGCTCTATTGGAGCGGGCGGATCGACCGGGTCCGTTTCACCGGCGTCGTTTTCGCCGGGCAGCTTGGCATCCTCGGAACCACAGTCGTGAACCTGGTCGGCAGGTGCCGGCGGCAATCCTGGGCCCGCCAGCAGAACTTCCGCGCCGACACTGAGGCAGGTCAGGAGGAGCAGCAAGAACTGGAGGCGGCGGGCCATGAGGGCATCACGCCCGACGGTCCACAGACGCGAGGTGATGCAAATCCGACAGAGCCACCTCCAACTTGTTCAAAAAAAGGCGGCACCTCTCGCCGCCGCCTGCTCCTTGCCTCGTCGCAAAGCCGGCTTAGGCTGTAACATGACCGATTGGGATCAGTGTTATCAGCAGGGGACCACCCCTTGGGACAAGGGTGAACCCGCGCCGCCGCTCGAGGCCTGGCTGGCGGGGCGCCAACTTTCCGGGCGCGCCCTCGTGCCCGGCTGTGGCCTCGGCCACGACCTCGCGAGGGTGACGGCTGCCGGCATCGACGCAACCGGCCTCGACATCGCACCGACGGCGGTCGAGCGCGCGCGCGCCGCCTACCCGCAACTGTCGGACCGCTTTGTGCTTGGCGACCTGTTTGCGCCGCCGGCCGAATGGTTGGGTCACTTCGATTGGATTTTCGAGCACACCTGCCTGTGTGCCCTGCCGCCTGCGCGGCGCGGCGATTATGAGCAGGTGGTCGCGCGGCTGCTGCGGCCGGGCGGCCGATTGGTCGGCGTCTGGTTCATCGAACCCGAGATGGATCCCGGCGAGAGTGGCCCGCCCTTTGCCCTGCCGCTGGCGGAGCTCGACGCGCTGTTTCCGGCCGCCCGCTGGCGGGTGCTCGACGACGCCGTGCCCGAGGTGGCCTATCCCGGCCGACACGGTCGCGAGCGTCTGCGTGTTCTGGAGCGACTGCCATGACGCCCGCGGACGAATCCCTGCGCCCCACCCAGGTCCGCGTCGACCTCGGCGCCCTGGCTCAGAATCTCACCCTGTTGCGCCGCCACGCCGGTGGCCGGCCAGTCATGGCGGTGGTCAAGGCCAACGCCTACGGCCACGGCCTCGTCGAAGTGGCCCGTCACTTGGAGGGCTGCGGTGTCGAAGCCTTCGGCGTCGCTCTGCTTGAGGAGGGACTGACCCTGCGCGAAGCGGGCATCACCCGGCCGATCCTCGTCTTTGGCGGCATCCCGGCCGCGCAGATGCCGGCCCTGCTGCGTCACCACCTGGAGCTGACCACGCCCTCGGTCGCCAAGTTGGAGCAGATCGACGCCGCCGCCGCAGCCAGCGGGTTGCGCGCGCGGGTGCACCTGAAGATCGACACCGGCATGGGCCGCATTGGTGTCCAGTACTTCAATGCCGACACGCTGCTGGAAGCCAGCCTGCGCTGTCGCCATGTCGACGTCGTTGGTGTCTATTCGCACTTCGCCAACGCCGATGCCGCCGATCTCGGGCACGCACGGTTGCAGCTCGAACGGTTCCTGGAAGCGATCGCCTTCTACGAACGCCGCGGCCTGCCCTGTCCGCGCCGGCACATCGCCAACAGTGCCGCGCTGCTGCAGTTGCCCGAGAGCCATCTCGACATGGTCCGCCCCGGCATCGTGCTCTACGGCGTGGCACCCGGGCCCGAGTGCCCGCTCCAATTGCCGTTGCAGCCGGTGCTGAGCTGGCATAGCCGCGTGGTGTATTTCAAGGTCCTGCCGGCCGAGCATCCGGTCGGCTACGGCTCGGCCTGGCGCAGCGACCGTCCGGAGCGGCTCGTCACTGTGCCCTGCGGGTATGGCGACGGTTACCCGCGCGCCTTGTCGAATCGCGCGGAAGTGCTCATCCGCGGCCGCCGCTGCCCGATCGCCGGCAAAATCTGCATGGACCAGTTCATGGCCAGCCTGGGGGAAGGCAGCGCCTACAACGGCGACGAGGTGGTGCTGATCGGCCACCAGCAGGGCGAGTGCATCCGCGTCGAGGAACTCGCCGAGCGCGCCGGCACCATTCCCTACGAGATCCTCACCGGCATCGGCGCGCGGGTGCCGCGCGTCTACCGCTGATCCGCCTCGTCGCGGCATTCGACGTCCTGCAACTGCAGGTCGAGCGCCCGGCCGGAGAGCTGGATCTCAATCAGGGAGAGCACCAAGGAGCCGAGCATGAGCAGCAGGCTGAGGCCGAAGGTGGCCTGGCCGGCGGCTTGGCGCTCAAAAAACAGCAGCGTCATGCTGGTCACGCAGGTGATCAGGCTGAGCACCCCGAGCGCCTGCATGTGCTTGATGATGTGGATGCGCCGGCGCAGGCTGCGGATCTGCGCCAGCAGCACCGGCTCACGCGAGCTGCGCCAGTTCGCATGCAGGGCGCGCACGACCGCCGCCAGACCGAGGAAACGGTTGGTGAAGGCGAGCATCAGCAGCGAGATCGCCGGAAACAGCAGCGAGGGCGTCGAGAGGGGCAGTTCGGGCAGCGCCATGAGTAAGGGGGGAGGTGACCGCGGATGCAACTGGGCGCTTATCGCGGTGCTAGCGGGCTGTGTCAGGCAGTCCGTAGAGGCCGCGGCCGATCCGGCGCAGAATGCGCAGGTGGGTCGGCACCGAGGAAGAACTGTTGCCGCCTTGGCTTGTAGCCAGCATGTCAGCCAGTACCGTGCCACAATCTTTGATCTCCAGGTTCCATGCAGCGCGCGCATGGGCGGTGATTTCAGCGGCTCGGGCGCTGCCACCCAATGCCCTGAGTGCCAATAGCACGGCATCACGCTGATCTCGTGGCATTCGGGCATCTGTCGAGCGTGAGGAGACGGCAATTTCAGCGGACTTCACAGGAGGGGACTCCACGGGGTCTGGCTCGCGAGGGGAATGGGGCGGTGCTGCAGCCTGCGTGCTGCCAGGGATGCGGAAACAGACGTAGCGAAAGTGATTGGCCCCTTGATCCGGCAACGTGGAATAGGTCTGCCAGTGGATCGGATGAGGGTGCTCAAGAACCAAGGGCTCTTCACGCTTGCGAATGCTGCCGATGCCAGCGTGAGCCTGCCATGCGAGAGTCCCCTGGAGGATTCTGCCCTCCACAAGCTGATAGTCGAGGTCGATGGGCTTTTTTGCCCGAGTATCGGTCCAGTAAGAGGGGTCGTTGGTGATGAAAACGACACAGCCACAGGAGCCCGGCTTGGCGCGTACAAACGACTCGACGCGGCACACGTCCTTGATCACGTCATAAGAGCCTAGATCTTTGGCGCCGTGATTTTTGAGATCGTAGTCTTCTTCATGAAGTCGCGTTCGGAAGTGTGCAGTCTTGAACTTGATTTCAACGAAGCATGTCGTCGCCCCCTCATGAATGACCATGTCAATCGATGCCCGGCCATGGTTGAACCGTGCAGGTAACTCGAGGCGGATGCCCGCAGTCGGTCTCGCCTGCCTGTAACGCCAGGCGAGCTCATGCTGCAGATCTGCCTCCGAATGAAAGATGGGCCGCTCGGCGGCCATGGTCGCGAGGACCTCTTCGAGCAGGGTGAATGGTGGCATCAGCGCACGCGGATTTTCAGATCACCCGGTCGTTGCCACCGTCGACCGGGATCTGCGCGCCGGTGACCTTGGCAAACAGCGGGCTCGCCATGGCGGCGACCATGTTGCCGATGTCCTTGGAGCGGATCTCGACCTTCATCAGGTTCTTCGTCTTGTACTCCTCGACGGTCATGCCGTAGCGCTGGGCGCTCTTCTGCAGGGCCTCGGGCGTCCACAGCTTGGTGTCGAAGACGGCATCCGGATGCACGATGTTGACCCGCACCTTGTGCGGCGCCAGCTCAAGCGCGGCGACGCGGCAGAGCTGCGTCAACGCGGCCTTCGAGCAGGAGTAGGCGCTGGCACCCGGGCCCGGGGCCTTGAAGTTGCGGCTGCCGACAAAGATGATGCTGGCGTCGATGCCCTGCTTCACGAACGGGATGACCTTGTTCATCAGCTTCTGATGGCTGGTGAGGTTGATCATCAGGGTGCGGTCCCAGTCCGACTGCGCCATGGCGTCGAGCGGGTCGTTCTTCGGGAAGATGCCGGCGTTGCTGACAACGATGTCAATGCCGCCATACTCGCGCACGGTGAAGTCAATGGCGTCCTGCACGGGCTGGTCCTCGGTCAGGTTGACGACGATGCCAACCGCGCCGATGCGCGCCATGATCTCGGGGATCTCCTTGTCAATGTCGAGGCCAACCACCTGCGCGCCCTGTTCGGCGAGCGATTCGGCGATGGCGAAGCCGATGCCGGCGGCGCAGCCGGTGACCAGCGCCACCTTGCCTTGATGCACCTTGCGGGCCGGGCCCTTGCGCAGCTTGGCCTGTTCCAGGTCCCAGTATTCGATGTCGAAGATGTCCTTCTCACTCAGCGGCTGCCAGCCGCCGGTGCGCTCGGCCAAGGTCACTGTCGCGGCGGTCGCCTCGGCGAGGTCGGCGACGATCCTGGCGTCCTTGAGGGTGTCGCCAAAGCTGACGATGCCCTGGCCGGGCCAGACCGCATAGCGCGGTGCCGGATCCAGTTGAGTCTGGCCGCTGGCGTGGCGCTGGAAGTAGGCGGCGTAGTCTTCGGCGAAACGCTGCACGCTGGCGGCGGGGTCCTCGCCCAGCACCACCGGCACACGCTTGGTGCGGATGCTGTGGTCGGGGGTCAGTGGGCCGCGCGTGGCGCAATCGGCGATCTGCGGCAGACCGGCATAGGCGCACGCCGCCGGGCTCTGGCTGAGCCGGGCGATCTGCGGAAAGCCGCGGGTCAGGGAAACGGTCCGGCGCAGTTTTGCCAGGGCCATGAGGTCGGGTGCGGCTGCGGCTGCTTGCGGCGCGGCGGCGGTCGCGCGCTTGGCGAGATAGTCCTCGGCCTCCGTCACCATCGCAATGTGCCGTTCATAACTGCGGCGGGCGTCGTCATCGAAGGTGAACAGGCCATGCTTGAGCAGGACCAGGCCCTCGATGCCCTCCTGGCGCAGGTCGCGCCCGGCAATGAGGTCGGCCACCGTCTTCGCCAGGATGAAACCCGGCATGACGTAGGGCACGATGAGGACGCGCTTGCCATAGAGCTCGCGCACCCGCGCCTCGCCATCGGCGGCGCAGGTCAGGGCGGCAATCGCGTTGGCGTGGCTGTGGTCGACAAACTTGAAGGGTAGGATGGCGTGTAGAATGGCCTCGATGCTGGCCGCCGGGGCGTTCGGATTCGTCATCGCCGCGCGCTGCTGCAGGACCATGTCCTCGTCGCTCATCGCCGGCAGTTTCGCCATCTTCAGCAGGGCCTGCATCCGCACCGGTGCGAAACCGGCGCGTTCAAGGGTCGCCAGATCCCAGCCGCTGCCCTTGACGTAACAGAGCTCCACCTCGTCGCCGAAATAGTCCTGCTCCGTGATCTTGACCGAGGTGTTGCCACCGCCGTGCAGGACAAGCTCCGGGTTCCGGCCGAGCAGGCGCGAGGTGTACACGCGCTGTCCGAGCGGGTCGGTTCCGAAAGTGGCGGCTTCAGTGTCGTTCCAGAGGCTTTGCATGGTAAAAAGGCGGCCGTCAGACTTCCGGCGGATGCCGCCCGGCGCAAGGGGATTTTGGCCGCGCCCCCGGTGGGCTTTTCCACGGAGGCTGGGCATGGCCGCCTTCGGAAGCACCGCAGACACCCGTGGGAATCGCCGACCACCGCATGGATTGTTGCTTGCCGCCCGGCCCAAGCCCGTGCTCAATAGGGCAACCGCCCAACGCCGTTATGCCCGCGAAATCTCCCGCCAAAAAGAAGAAGCCGGCCAAGGCCGAAAAGAAATCGGCCAAGACAGAACCCAAGGTCGCGAAGGTGAAGCTGAAGAAGCAGCCCTTCTGGATCGGCTTTGACCTCGGCGGCACGAAGATGCTGGCCTGCGTGCTCGACGCCGATTACCAAGTGCTGGCCACCGCGCGCAAAACGACCAATGGCTCCGACGGCCAGGTGCGCGGCCGCAAGAAGATCCTCAACGCGATTCATGAAGCCATCGCCGAGTCCGGTCTCGATCCCGCCGGCCTGCAGGGCATTGGCATCGGTTGCCCGGGACTGGTCAATGCCGAGAAGGGCATCTTGATCCACGCCCCCAACCTCGGCTGGCACAACATGGGCCTCGCAGGCATCCTGAAAACCGCCTTCAAGGTCCCGGTCGTCGTGCTCAATGACGTCGATGCCGGCACCTACGGCGAGTACCAGCTCGGCGCTGGCAAGGGCGCGCGCTCCCTGCTCGGGGTCTTCCCCGGCACCGGTCTCGGCGCCGGTTTCGTCTACGACGGCCGCCTGATCATGGGCCGCAACGTCTCCGCCATGGAACTGGGCATGATCTACCTGCCCGGCACCCACCTCGGCAGTGGCGAGTTCGGCGCGGTCATCCTCGAAGACCTCACCAGCCGCCTCGCCCTCGCCTCCCAGGCCGGCGTCGCCTGCTACCGAGGCCAGTTGCCTGAGCTCGACAAAAAAACCCGCGGCAACCTGCGCGACCTGCGCAGCAAGGCCCTTGCCAACGCCTACAAAAGTGGCGACGAAGCCGCGGTCAGCCTCTTCCGCAACGGCGTCCGCTACCTCGGCATGGGCGTCGCCGCCATCGTCAACCTCTTCGCCCCCGACCACATCACCCTCGGTGGTGGCTTGGTCGAGGAACTGCCCGAGCTCTACCTGAAAACCCTCAAGCAGGAGGTCGACCGCTACGCACTGCCCGGCCTCACCCGCGGCATTCGTTATTCCCTCGCCAAGCTGGGCGGCAGCGCCGTCGCCGTGGGCAGCGTCGCCTGGCTGCGCGCCAACGCGGCTCCCGCCGGCAAAACCCCCGCCGCATGAGCACCGACGCCCCTGCCGCCGAGCACGCCGTTCTCTACGTTGGCGCCGCCTCGATCTCCCTCATCGTTGGCACCCGCTCCGAGGCCGGCGACTTCAGCCTGCTCGAGCACCTCGACCGCCCCCTGCCGCTGGCGCGCGACATCTTCCGCGGCGGTGTCATCGCCCGCTCCACCGTCGAGCAGGCAGCCGGCATCCTGCGCGACTACCAGCTCAGCCTGCGCGAGTACGGCGTGCCCGCCGCCCACACGCGGCTGTTCACCACCAACATTCTCTCCGAGGCGGCCAACCACGAGATCTTCCTCAACCGCCTGCAGGTGACCACTGGCCTCGGTGCCCGGCTCATGGACGATGGCGACATGACCCGCTTCATCTATCAGGTCAGCCTGCGCCTGCTGCAGAAGAACCCGGCCCTGCGCGAGGGCCGCACCTTTGTCTCCCACATCGGCCCGGGCAACACCCGCGCCCTGTATTTCAAGAACGGCCGTCTCGCCGCCTACAGCAACTACCGCCTCGGCATCTTCCGCGCCCGCGAGGCGGTCGCCGTCGAGGAGGGCGACACCCCCCGCCAGCTCAGCCATCTGGAGGAACACATCCGCGGCGTCGTCGATCACCTCGCCCAGGACTACTCGGGCTATCCCATCGATCACCACGTCGCCATCGGCGCGGAGATCCAGAGCATCGCGGCGGAAATGATCGCCCCGCGCCAGGGCGTGCGCCGCATCGTCGAGACCGACCTCGAGCGCGTCGCCGAAAAACTCGCCCTGCTCACGCCCGATGAGATGGTCCGCCGCCTGCATGTCCATTACACCGGCGCCGAAGGCGTGCTGCCGGCCCTGCAGACCAACCTGGCCCTCGCGCGCCGCTTTGGCGATGACACGCTGTGGGTGCCCGAGGGCGACTTCCAGCGCGAGCTCATGCTCGACCTGATGACCGCCAGCCCGCGCACCGCGAACTTCCAGGAGGAAGTCATCCAGGCCGCCTGCGAGATTGGCGTGCGCTACAAGACGGATCGCCGGCATGCCGACCACGTCGCCGGTTTCGCCCAGCAACTCTTCCGCGAACTCCAGCACCTGCACGGCCTCGAACCGAAGTACGAACTCGTCCTGCGCGTCGCCGCCATCCTGCACGAGGTGGGCATGTTCATCAGCCCGCGCGAGCACCACAAGCACAGCCTGTACATCCTGCTGCAGACGGAAATCTTCGGCCTCAGCGGTGGCGATCGCACCCTCGTTGCCCTGCTCGCACGTTACCACCGCCGCTACAACCCCGAACCCAATCACCCGCACTTCGCCGACCTCTCGCGCGAGGAACGCATGATTGTCTTCAAGCTCGCGGCCCTGCTGCGCATCGCCGACGCCCTCGACCGCACCCACGCCCAGCGCATCAAGTCGATCCAGCTCCGCCCCGACGGCAACCGACTCTACCTGCTCACTCCCGGCGTCGATGACACCACCGTCGAACAGATCGCCATCAACTCGAAGTGCGACCTGTTCAGCGAGATCTACGGTTTTGAGATCCTGCTGGCGCGTCCGTGAGGGGTGGGGCCTCGATGGCTGGCCGCATTTCTGTCCTTGCCTGGCGCACCTGCGGAACTCGGGCGCGTCCGAAACACTCGGAGGCTCGCCGTCGTTTCGCAGAAACTCCATGATGACACTGCTGCGCCTCCTGCTTCTCGCCCTGCTGCCGGCGCTCATTTGCGCTCAATCGCCCAGCAATGTGCTGCTCATTCTGGTCGATGACCTCGGCACCTACGACCTCGGCTGCTACGGTGCCACCGAGGTGCGCACGCCGCGGATCGACCGGCTCGCGGCGGAGGGGGTGCAGTTCCTGGATTATTATGCGGCGGCGCCGATCTGTTCGCCCTCGCGCGCCGGTCTGCTGACGGGCCGCTACCCGCGCCGTTTCGGCATGCAGACCTGGGTGCAGCGCGCGGATTCGCAGCGCGGCATCCCGACGGACGAGTTGACGCTCGCGGAGCTGCTCAAGTCGGGCGGTCATGCCACGGCCTGCATCGGCAAGTGGCATGTCGGCTTCGCGCCGCAACTGCGACCGCTGGCGCGTGGCTTCGACCAGTACTTCGGCCTGCTGCACAACCTCGATCCGGTCGAGACGGTGCACTTCGACAAGGAAGGCGGCGTGCCGCTGCTGCGCGGCGACACCGTGGTGAAACGTCCCGCCGATCCGGCGGAACTGACGCGCCTGTACACCGACGAGGCGATCGCCTTCCTCGAGCAGCAGCAGCGCGCCGGCCGGCCGTTTTTCCTCTACCTGCCGCACACGATGCTGCATGAACCGGTCGCCGCCGGGCCGGAGTTTCTGGGCAAGTCGCATTGGGGACTGTATGGCGACGCCCTTGAGGAACTCGATTTTCACACCGGTCGATTGCTCGATGCCCTGCAACGGCTCGGTTTCGCGGAGAACACGCTGGTGGTGTTCACCTCCGACAACGGTCGCGGCCCGGGGCGCAATGCTTCGCAACCCCTGCGCGGCAGCAAGCTGACCACCTGGGAGGCTGGCATCCGCGTGCCCTGCCTGGCCTGGGGCGCGGGCGTTCGTCGCGGGCACGTGTGCCGGGAGATCGTGCATGCCATGGATTGGTTTCCGACCCTGGCCAGCTTTGCCGGCGTGAAAGTGCCGGAATCGCGCGTGCTCGATGGTCGCGACCTGCAGCCCCTGCTCACGGGGCGCACCGACCGCATCCCTGATCCGGCCGCCGGGCTGTCGCTCAATGCCGGGGTTCCCCTGCGCCGCCCCTGGCAACCGGCCGTCGAATGGGCTTCGCTGGTGACACGCGAAGACTACCTCAACGCCTTCTTCTACCACGGCGCGGAAGGCCAGTTCGCCGCGGTGCGCTCAGGCCAGTGGAAACTCAGCCTCAGTCCGGCCTTGCAGCTCTACGATCTCCAGGCCGATCCCGGCGAAAGCCGGCCCGCACGCAACCCCCAGATGCTGCGCAAGCTGCGGGGTCTGGCGGTGATGTTCCAAGAAGAAATGAGCGCGCGCCCGTAGGGTGAGCTTGGATTTGGCAGGAAGTCTCGACCGGAGCGCGCATGGCTTCAACCTGCTCGCTTCAGTGACAGGTTGCACGAGGCGCAGGCCGCACCCGCGCCTGTTCGGACTTGCGCTTGCCATCCCGGCGGGAATGCGATTGTTTTGTCGACATGCACCCGTTTCGCAGCCTTTTCGGTCTCGCCCTCCTCACCCTTGCCGCCCCGGCGGCGGAACAGTCGCCCCAGTCCTTCCAGGGCGAGGTGAAACTGCAGGTCGGCTATCGCTATCTGCTCGCCCTGCCCGAGGGCTACGAAGCTGAGTCCGGGAAGACCTGGCCGCTCATCGTTTTCCTGCACGGTTCCGGCGAGCGCGGCGACGATCTGGAATTGCTCAAGAAACACGGGCCGCCGAAGCTCATCGCCGCAGGCAAGAAGCTGCCGGCCATCGTCGCCAGCCTGCAGTGCGAGAAGGCGCGCATCTGGGATCCGCACGGTATCAAGGCGGTGACCGACCACGTGGCCGCCAGCCACCGCGTCGACCGCCAGCGCATTTACCTGACCGGTCTGAGCATGGGCGGTTTCGGCACCTGGGAAACGGCACTCGAATACCCCGACACCTACGCCGCCATCGCGCCGATCTGCGGTGGCGCCGGCGTGCGTTGGGTCATGGCCGACCGCATCAAGGATCTGCCCTGCTGGATCTTCCACGGCGACCAGGACACGGCGGTGCCGCTGGAGTTTTCCGAGAAGATCCACAACGCCCTCAAGAAGGCCGGCAGCTCGGCGAAACTGACCGTGTATCCCGGCGTCGGTCACGACTCCTGGACCCGCACCTACGATGACCCGGCCTTCTGGGAATGGCTGTTCGCGCAGAAGCGCGGTTGACTCACCTCTTCACCGGCGGCGGCTCGACGCAGAGCTGAACGATGGCTTCGCGGACGCGCTCGGTCTGCTCCGAACTCATCACCAGGAAACGGTGGCGACCCTTGCCGTCCTTGGTCGGCCGGAACACCGTGCCGGCGTCGGCATCAACGACGACGTTGCCGGCGGGCGACAGGTCGAAGTAGCCGCGGTCGGGATAAACGGCATACAGCACCGAGGTCGGATCCCAGGTCGGACGGTCGTGCGGCGGCGGGTTGTAGAGGTAGTAGGCTTCCTTGAGCGGGTGGTGGGTCAGGTAGTTGAGGTCCTGCTCGATGACGCGGTGCGGAAACGCGGCGGCGACGCCGATTTCAAAGCCGCTCCAGACCAGCGGTGTCGGCCACTGCTTCGCCAGCTTCTGTGCTGCGGGCACGTCGAGCTTGACGTTGTACTCAAGGTGGCGGGTGTTCCAGTTGACCGTCTGAAAGGCGCCGGCCATGAGGCTGAGCACCTTGACTTTTTTCGCCACCAGCTCGCGGCCGTTCAAGGGCGAATGGGCATCGGGCTTGGAGTCGAGCAACCGGGCGAGGTTGGTGAAGAAGCCGACCTGAGCGATGGCGACGCTGCCGTCAGGCTGGGCGGCAAGAGTTTGCCGCAGCAGGGCGACCGCTTCCGGGGCGTCATCACCGCTTTTCAGATCGTGCGGGTAGCGCGGTGAGCCGTCGGCCTGTTTCTCCGCAGCCAGCAGGTTGAACTTGCCCGCCTCCTTCGCCGCGCCGTCGCGGACAACCCCGATCGGCACGTCGGGATACCCGTAGAGCGTGTTGACCGCATCGACAAAGGCGGCGGCCTGCGGATGATCCTTGGTGATCGTCACTGCCAGCAGATCACAAGCCCCGCGCTTCTGCAGGTTGTGGATCATGGCCAGGGCCATGAGGTCGTCGACATCGTTGCCCATGTCGGTGTCGAAGATGAGCTTCACAGGGGCGGCCTGGGCGAAGCCGACAAGGGCGAAAAAGGCAAGCAGGGTGGGTTTCATGAGAGGGTTGGAAAAGAGGTTCAGGGCTTGGCGGCGGCACGCGCGGGCGGCGCGGCCATGAGTTCGCCAATGACGGCGGTGAGCGCACGCGGAGAGCCGTCGATCTTCACATAACGATGCTGCTTCGCCCAGTCGCGCGACCACTGCGTGTGACCGTCGGAATCACAGACGACGCGGCCCTTGTCGATGACGTCCCAAAGCTCCGGCTGCGGTCCGCGCACGGCGAGCAGGACCGAGGCCTGGTCGTGGCTGGGCTTGCCGAAGTCGAGGGCGGTGTGCCCGTGGTGCGGGCGCAGCTCAAAGGCGCGGCGCACGGGATTGGCTTTCGGCGTCGCCTTCAGTTCCGCCCCGGTGATGAGGGCGGCACCGACCTCGTATCCCTGCCAGAGGATCGGCCCGGGCCACTGGTTGACGACGGTGACAACGGCGGCGGGATCGAGCTTGAGATTGGTTTCCGGATTCGCCGTGCGCGGGAAGCCGCCACCCATGATGACGGTCAGACGAATCTTCGTTTCGATGAGTTGCACACCGCTCAGCGGGCTGAGCGCGTCGGGTTTGGAGCGAATGAGGTCCTCGAGATTGCTGAGCGCGCCGACCGAGCAGTAGGTGACACTGCCGTCCGGTTGCGCGGCGAGCGTGCGGCGCAGCACGGTCAGCGCATCCGGCATCTGGTCGTCGGGTTTGGCCTCATGCGGGAATTCGTCGCGCAGCACGGGCGCGTAACTGCTCGGGCGACCGCCGCGGATCGTGGCGCCGTCTTTGTCGGTGCCCAGCGGGATGTCCGGCCGACCATACCAGCGGTTGATCGCGGCACAGGCGGCGGCCGAGGCGTTCGAGGGATCCTTGCGGTTGGTGACGATGGCGAGGATCTCCGCCTCACCGCGGTCGGCCAGCGCATGCAGCACGGCCAGCGCGCCGGCGTCGTCGCAGTCGTTGGCCATGTCGGTGTCAAAGATCACCTTCACCGGCGCGGCGTTGGCCAGGCCGGTGAGGAGGAGCGAGGCCAGCAGGAGGGGTTTCATCATCGGGGCGGTTGCACGGTGAATTGCACCAGGGCTTCAAGCACGCGGGCGCGCTGGGTTGCGGTCATCGTCAGGAAACGGTCGCGTCGACTGGCCTCGCCCTTGCGTGCCGGCAGGAAACGCGTGAAGCCGTCGTCGAGCACCTGCACGCGACCGGGCTGGGAGAGACCGAAAAAACCGCGTTCCGGATACACCGCCTGCAGCACGCTGCTCTGATCCCAGCAGGGGCGGTCGTGCTCGGGACCGCTGTGCAGCAGGTAGGCTTCCTTGACCAGATGCGGAGTGCGGTAACCGAAGTCGCGGGCGATGCTCTGGCGCGGGTAGGGCAGGGCCTCGCCAATCTCGTAGCCGCTCCAGACGATGGGAACTTCCTCCGGCCACTGCTCGGCCACGGTCTGCATGAAGCCGATGCCGTTGATGACGTTGGCCTCCAGATGGTAGTTGCTGCCATTGCAGAAGGCGAAGGCGCCAGCCATGATCGACAGGGTTTTCACCTTGGCTTTCACCAAGCCGATGCCCCCCGGCGATTTCAGCAGGTTGGCGAGGTTGGAGGCGATGCCGACGCTGACAATCGTGACGCTGCGGTCGGGTTGGGCCGACAGCAGCTCGTGCATGAGTTCGACCGCGTCGCGGGCATCCTCGTTGCGGCGCAGGTCGTGCGGGTAGTCCGGCGATTCCGCCAGCTTCAGGTAGCGGCTCTCGCGGTGCTGCGCGGCCGGGTCGCGGGTGACGCCGACGGGCAGGTCAGGGCGACCGTAGAAGGTGTTCTGCGCGTCGACGAAACTGGCGGTCAGCGGGTGGTTCTTCGAGACGGTGACGCCGATCAACTCGCAGGCGCCGCGGTCCGCCAGCGTGTGGCACATGGCCAGCGCCAGCACGTCGTCGACGTCGCCGGTGATGTCGGTGTCGAACAGGATCTTCGGCGTTTCCGCAAACAGCGATGTGCCAAGGATAGAGAGCAGGAGCAGGTGTTTCATGATTTTCGGCGCCAGGTGTCGGCGAGCACGGCAGCGACAATGACCGTGCCGGTGACGACGCGTTTCATCGGCTCGCTGGCGCCGATTTGCACGAGGCCGGCCTCGAGGGTGGCGATGACGAGCACGCCGAGAAAACTCTTCACGACGCTGCCGCGTCCGCCCATCAGGCTGGTGCCGCCGACGACCACCGCGGCGATGGCGCTGAGTTCGAAGCCGACGCCGGCATTGGGGTCGGCACTGCCGAGGCGCGAGCAGTTGAAGACCGCCGCCAGCCCGGTCAGGGCACCAAGCAGGGCATGGGCAAGCAGGCGCGGGCGATCGACCGGCACGCCGGAGACGAGCGAGGCTTCCCGGTTCGCACCGATGGCAATCCAGTGCCGGCCGAGCGGGGTGTGCGACAGCACGGTCTGACCGGCGGCGACCACGACTAGGCTGATCAGGAAGGCCGGCGAAAGCACCAGCGCGCCGATCGGTGCGCCGAGCGCTTCAACACCGGCACCGATGTACTTGGTCTGTGAATCCGTGGTCAGGAAGGCGAGACCGCGGGCGATTTCGAGCATGCCCAGTGAGACAATGAAGGAGGGCAGGCGCAGCTTGACGCTGACCGCGCCGGTGGTGCCACCGAGCAGGGCGCCTAGTGCCACGCTGGCCGGCAGCGCCAAGGCCAGCCCCCACTGCCAGTCAGCCATCAGTACGCCGACTGCGGCACCGCAAAAGCCAAGCAGGGAACCGACCGACAGATCAATGCCGCCGGTGATCATCACCAAGGTCATGCCGGTCGCCACCACCGCCAGCGCCGGCAGCCGGTTCGCCACCGAGCCCAGGGTTGCCGCGCTGAAAAAGCTGTCGCGCAGCAGCCCAAACAGCAGCACCAGCGCCGCCAGCACGGCAAGCAGGATGAGGTGATCGGCGAAGCGGCGCATGCGAATGACGAATGAGGTATCGGGCGCCGGGTTAGAGCTTGCAGCGAAGATCGCAGTTAGACTTCTGCCAGGCTAGGCAACCACAGGAGAGTGAGATGGGCTTCGGCATTGGGCATTCGTCATTTCACAATCACCTCCACCGGCGTCTGGCGGTCCGCCGGCGGGGTTTTCTCCTTGAGCGCCTGCAGCGCGGCCTCGATGCCGAAGAC
>JAEYYS010000019.1 GCA_023428335.1 Verrucomicrobiota bacterium
GTCCCAGTCGGCGAGGAAGATCTGGCTTTGGCCGTTGCTGGTGCGGCCGCTGGTCCAGGACAGCTTTTTGCCATCGGGCGAGAACACTGGCAGGCCGTCGAAGCCGTCGGTGTGGGTGACGCGCACCGGTTCGTGCTTGCCGGCGGCATCGACGAGGTAGAGTTCGAAGTTGGCGAAGCCGTTGAGGTTGGTGGTGAAGATCAGGTACTCGCCGCTCGGGTGGAAATAGGGTGCCCAGCTCATGGCGCCGAGGCGGGTAAGCTGGCGGGCGTCGCTGCCGTCGGTGTTCATGCTCCAGACCTCGGCGACATCGCCCTTGGGGGTGAAGCGGCGCCAGCAGATGCGCTTGCCATCGGCACTGAAGAAGGGGCCGCCGTCGTAGCCGGGCACATCGGTGAGGCGACGCACGTTCGAGCCGTCGGCATCGGCCAGGTAGAGGTCCATGAAGTACTGCTTGTCGATCTTCAGTCGCTCCTGATCCTCCGTGGACAGGGTGTCGCTGTAGGCGGCGCGGTTGCTGGCGAAGACCATGGACTTGCCATCGGGCGACCAGGCGCCTTCGGCGTCGTAACCGCGCGCGTCCGTCAGTTTTTTGAGCGACTTGTCACTGAGGTGGTATTCCCAGATCTCGTAGTTTTCGTCGTAGTCCCAGGAGTACTTGCGCACGCGGCTGGTGGCGCGCTCCTGGTATTCCGCCTCCTGCAGGGCCTTTGACTGCGGGTCGGTGTGGGTGCTGGCGAAGAGCACGCGCTGGCCGTCGGGATGGATCCAGGCGCAGGTGGTTTTGCCGAGGCCGGGCGAGATGCGCTGCTGGTCGCCGGTTTCCAGATCCATCAGGTAGATCTGGTAGAAGGGGTTGCCGGGTTCGCGCTCGGACTGGAAGACCATTTGGCGGCCGTCGGCGCTGAAGTAGCCCTCGCCGGCGCGCCGGCCCTCGAAGGTGAGCTGGCGGATGTTGGCGAGGTAGTCGGCCTCCGACTGCGCGAGCAGCGGGGCGGCAGTGAGGGTAAAAAGGGTGAGCGCGCGGATCATGGGCAACCTCGACTATACGTCTCTGCCCGGTCATTGCACGCAGGCAACCGCACCCTGGTTCGTGGGGCGCGGTTGCCGTGGGGCTGGTGGTCTCAGGAGGCCACGCCCGACTTGAGCAGCAGCAGGAGGACCACAACGATCGTCGTCGGGATGGCGGCACCGAGGGCGAGTTTGCCGGCGGAGACGCCGCCGTCGAAGAAGCGTCCGAGGATGGATTGACCGGCCGGGTTGGGGGCGTTGGCGATGACGGTGAGGCCGCCACCGGCGACGGCACCCGCGACGACCGCGTACTTGGCGAACTCGGTGAGGCCGGGGGCCTGGGAGGCGAGGTAGGTGATGGCGGCGTTGTCGTTGAAGGCAGTGAGGAAGGCGGAGCCGAGCAGCAGGATCCATTCAGGCATGCCGCTGGTGAGCAGGGGTTCGATCCACCAGGACTGGCAGCGGCCGTGGATGACGAGGGCGCCGAGGAAGAAACCGACCAGGATGGGCGAGCGCAGGCCGATGAGGTTCTGGTGGTGGCGGGTGGCTTCGACGAAGGCGATGAAGAAGAGGAAGCCGCCGAGGAACATGGCCGGGTAGTGGCTGCACAGGACGGTCCAGGCGAGGAAGCCGAGGTGGACGAGCACGACGCGGCGTGGCACCGGATCCTCGCGGTCGGCCCAGCGCAGCAGGCGGCTTTCACCCGCCTGCGGGTGGGCACGACGGTCGAGTTCAGCGAGCTCCTTGCGGAAGACCAGGAAGTAGAGGCCGTTGCTGAGCAGGATGGCGAGCGCGCATTTCCAGCCGAGGATGGAGAAGACGTAGGGGGTGGTCCATTCCCAGAGGCTGGCGACCATGAGGATGGGCGGGGCGGCGAAGTGGGTGAGGGTGCCGCCCACGGAGACGTTGACGAAGAGCAGGCCGAGGGTGCCGTAGGCGAGTTTGCTGCTGGGGCGCAGCGGGTAGATCTTGCGTGCCAGGATCATGGCGGAGATCGTCATGGCGGCGGGCTCGGTGATGAAGGAGCCAAGCAGCGGACCGAGGGTGAGCACGGCGAGCCACCAGCTGGCGACCGTGCCGCCGCCGAGAGAGGCGACGCTGGCGACGCATTTTTCCGCGAACTGGATGACGGGTCGCGAGGCGGCGATGGCCATGATGACAACGACGAAGAGCGGCTCGGTGAAGATCACGTCATGGCCGAGGTAGAGCTGGACATCGTGCCAGGAGTGGAAGTACACGCCCGCGGCCATGAGGGCGATGACCCAGAGGCCGAAGACCACCTCGACCTCGCCGAGGAAGTGCAGGATGGTGGCGCCGAAGGAGACATCGTCCTCGGCGTCCTCATGCGGCTTGTCGCGGGCGGTGCGGCGTTCGCGCTCGATCTTCTTCTGATGATGGTGCTCCAGCGCGTGCGCCCACTTGCGGAAGAAGCCGGAGGCGAAGGTGTGCAGGATGGCGAGGACAAAGATCAGGGTGGCGGCGACATTGAAGGGTTCCTTGGCGGCGCGCGCCATGATCTTCACTCGCGTGCTCCCTTCTTCCTGGTCGCCATAGGTTTCCAGCGGCCGCGGAAAATGGGCGAGCTGCTCGTGGCCTTCGAACGGCGGTTTGTCGCCGTTGGAGGCGGCGGACAGCGGGCTGGCCGGCAGGGCCAGCACGAGCAGGAGCAGCAGGTGGCGGAGAAGCGTCAGGGCGGGGGAGGGCGCGGCGCGGAGCATGCCCCTCCCCTACGATTTCCCTTTCGCTCAATCAACCGGAAGAATGCGCCGGCCGTGTGACAACTCAGAGCTCGCGGACGAGCACGTTGCCGTAGCTGACCGCCTGGGTGAGGTCGGCCAGACCGACCGAGCCGCGTGGGTTGCGGTCGACTTTCGCCTCGAAGGTCTGCGGGTTGGCCTCGGCGGCCTCGCAGACGCGCACTTGGAGCTGGTCGCCCTGCAGTCGGGCCTGGATGCGGTACCACTGGCCCGGCTTGAGGCGGTCGGCCCCGAGCACAACCGGGGCCTCGCCCTGGCCGAACATCACGACCGGATGGCTGTGGCCGCGCAGGCAGAGGCCGGCGGCGGGTTTGCTGAGGTCGGTGCCCTTGGGCAGGAAGACGTCGCAGATGACTTCGCAGTCGCCGAACTCGGCCTCCGACCAGAGCGCGGGGCCGGTCTGGCCGGCCTTGAGCTGGATCTGCCAGTCGGCGCTGGCCCATTTGTCGCCGCCGGCGGCCGGCACCTTCCAGCCGCGGAAATCGGTGCCGGTGTACAGGCTCTTCCAGCCCGGGTCGACTGGGGCGGTCTGCTCGGCCGGGGCGTTCGTGGAGGGCAGTTCCTTGATGCGGCCGTTACGGAAC
>JAEYYS010000082.1 GCA_023428335.1 Verrucomicrobiota bacterium
CTCCGCCCTTGGGCGAGGCCTTCACGGCCGGTGGCGGCTGGAGTCGCGGCGATGGCGCCTGGCTGCTGCCGTGGTACGGCTGGGGCGGCGGCTATGGCGGCTGCGGACTGTCCCACGGCTATCGTGGGACAGGCTGGGGCGGGTATTACGGCGGTGTGCGCCTGCACATCCGCTGGTGAGGTCAGTCCTGACCGTTGACCCAGTCGATGGACGCGCGGCAGATTTCCCAGAAGCTGCCGCTTTCCAGGCTGGCGCCGCCGACGAGGGCGCCGTCGACGTCCTTCTGCGAGATGAGTTCGGCCATGTTGCCGGGCTTGACGCTGCCGCCGTACTGGATGCGGATCTTCTGGGCGGTGTCGTCGTCGAACATCGAGCTGAGCACGCGGCGCACGAAGGCGTGCGCCTCCTGGGCCTGCTCGGGGCTGGCGGTGCGGCCGGTGCCGATCGCCCAGACCGGTTCGTAGGCGATGACGCAGTCAAGCACGCGGCGCGAGCCGATCTCGGCCAGCGACTCGCGCAGCTGGCTTTCCAGCACCTGTTCGATGCGGCCGGCGTCGCGTTCTTCCAGGGTTTCACCAATGCAGAGGATCGGGTGCAGGCGCGCCTCCAGGGCGGCGATGACCTTGGCGTTGACGATGGCGCTGGTTTCGCCATACAGGCTGCGGCGCTCGCTGTGGCCGAGGATGACGTGACGGCAACCGCACTCCTTGATCATGCGGGCGCTGATCTCGCCGGTGTAGGCGCCGCCGGGATGCTGGCTCATGTTCTGGGCGGCCAGCTCGATGTTCTCCTTGCGCGCATGCATGATGGCTTCCTGAGCCTTGGCCAGGCTGACAAAGGGCGGCGCCACCACGACCTGCACGGGGCACTTGTCGGGCACCAGGCGGGCGAAGGAGCGGAGGAAATCATCCGTTTCCTGGGGAGGCATGTGCATCTTCCAGTTGGCGGCGATGATGGGCTTGCGGACGTGGATCATGGGACGGGGCGGGGCAGAGGACACAGGGGGCGATTAGAGATCCTGAAGGCAGGCGACACCGGGCAGCACCTTGCCCTCGAGCAGCTCGAGGCTGGCGCCGCCGCCGGTGGAGATGAAGGTCATGCGGTCGGCCAGCTTGGCCTTCTTGACCGCCTTGACGCTGTCGCCGCCGCCAATGATCGTCTTGGCGCCGGTGTTGGCGGCCACCGCCTCGGCGATGGCAAAGCTGCCCTTGGCGGCCTCGGGGATTTCAAACACGCCCATCGGACCGTTCCAAATCACGGTCTTGGCGCCGGCAATGGCTTCGGAGAACAGGCGCACGGACTCGGGGCCGATGTCGACGCCTTCCCAGCCGTCCGGGATGTTCTCGTTGACGCCGGTGTAGCGGGTCGTGCCGAGCTTCTTGGCATCGAAATCAAAGGCGTCGGTGATGAGGGCGTCGACCGGGATGAGCAGCTGGACGCCGCGCGCGCGCGCCTTGTCGAGGGCGGCCTGGGCAATCGGCTCCCACTCGGGCTTGTACAGGCTGCGGCCGAGGCTGATGCCCTGGACCAGCTTGCGGAAAGTGTAGGCCATGCCGCCGCCAATGATGACGGTGTCGGCCTTGTCGAGCAGGCGGTTGATCACCTCAATCTTGTCACTCACCTTGGCGCCGCCGAGGATGACCACGAAGGGACGCTCGGGCGACTCCAGCTCGTCGTGCAGGTAGGTCAGCTCCTTCTCCATGAGCAGGCCGGACACGGCCGGCAGGTGCTCGGCGACACCGGCGGTCGAGCTGTGGGCGCGGTGGGCGGAACCGAAGGCGTCATTGACGAAGATCTCGGCCAGGGCGGCCAGGCCGCGGGCGAGTTCGGGATCGTTCTTCTCTTCACCGGCGTGGAAGCGGGTGTTTTCCAGCAGCAGCACACCGCCGGCCGGCAGGGCCGCGGCCTTGGCTTCGGCCTCCGGGCCGACGCAGTCGCTGGCGAAGTCGACCGGGCGACCAATCAGCGCCGCCAGGGCCGGAGCGACCGGGGCGAGCGATTGGCGCGGGTCGCGCTGACCCTTCGGGCGGCCCAAATGGCTGCACAGGATGACCTTGGCGCCGGCGTTCAGCAGGTGATTCAGGGTCGGCAGGGTCTCGCGGATGCGGGTGTCGTCGGTGATCACCATCTGGCCGTCCTTCTCGTCGAGGGGCACGTTGAAATCGACGCGCACAAGGACGCGTTTGCCGTTCAGTTCGAGGTCGCGGAGGGTCTTTTTGGGCATGATCGTGAAGGAAAAACAGGGGGGCGGAGTACGGCGGGCGAAATGGCTAGCACAAAGCGGGCAGGAAGCGCGTGAATTTTTTCCCTAGCCGGAAAAAATCGCCGGCAAAACCGCTTCAGGCAGCCTGCGGAGGCTCAGCGGCGGCCGTCGACGTTGAGCTGGACGCGGTACAGGCGGGTCTTGGCGGTGATGTAGAGGGTGCGGCTGCCGCGGGCGCCAAAGACGCAGTTGGCCGGGCGCTCGGGCGTCTCGATGACGCCCAGTTGGCGGCCTTCCGGATCGACGATGTAGATGCCGTTGGCGGCGATGTACAGGTTGCCGAACTGGTCGCTGGTCAGGCCGTCGCCGCCGCGCTCCTCCTTGGGGTCGAACACGCAGAGCTTGCGACCCGCCCCGAGCTTGCCGGCGCCCTCGATCGGGTAGGCCCACAGGCTGTTGGATCCGTTGTCGACCACATAAAGAGTCTTCTTGTCGTTGGAAACCAGCACGCCGTTCGGTCGCACCAGGTCGTCGATCAGGCGCACGACCTTGGCCGGCTTGCTGCGGTCCTTGTCGGGCGTGGCATAATAGACACCCTCGGCGCCGAGGAACATCTCCTCGGGTTTGCGGCCGTAGCCGGGGTCGGTGAAATACACGCCGCCGCGGCCGTCGATGTCGAGGTCGTTCGGGGCGTTGTAGGCCTTGCCGTCGAATTCGGCACTCAGCACCGACGGTTCACCCGTGCCCTCCTGGCGGCTGACCCTGCGGGCGCCGCCCTCACAGGCCAGCAGGGCGCCGGCCGGGGTGAACATCAGGCCGTTGGCCTTGCCGGTGTTTTCGCGGTGCAGCACGGTCGTGCCGGCCACCGGATCAAAGATGTGGATGCGCTCGTTGGGGATGTCGCTGAACCAGATCCGGCCGTCCGGGCCGAGCGCCGGGCCTTCGGTGAAGCGGAAACCCTCGGCGACCTTTTGCACCTCCAGCTTTTCCGGCAAAACGCTGGCCGGGGCGGTGGCGACCGGTGCCTCGGGGCTGCCGGCGGTCGGGTTTTCCTGCAGGCGCAGGTTGCGCCAGCGCACCTGCAGGCCGGCGAACTGCTCCGGCACATTGTGCACCTGCAGGGCAATGAAACCCTTCGGCGTCATGGCGTCCTTGAGGTCGGCGGCGGGCACGCCGTTGAGGAAGGTGCGCAGGCGGTCGCCGATGGCCTCAATGCGCACCCGGTTCCAGTCGCCCTGCTTGAAGGCGAAACGGGCGGCGTCATTCGTCGACAGATCATTCAGCCAGCCGCGCCGGCCCTCCTCATAAATGCCGGCCGTCCAGCCGCGGTCACTCGGGTCGATCTCGCACTGGTAGCCATGCACCTGGCCGTTCTTGTAGTCGGGCAGGCTGTTGCTGCGGAACTGAATGCCGGAGTTGAGATTGCGGTCGACCTTGAATTCCAGCTCCAGGATGAAGTCGCCATACAGCTTGTCCGTGCACAGGAAGCTGTTCGGCGTCTTCGGCGCGCTGATGCCGACGATTTCGCCGTTCTCGATCCGATACTCCGCCTTGCCACCCTTGAAGTTCCAGCCGTCGAAGGACTTGCCGTCAAAGAGCGAAACCCAGTCGGCGGCGGACAGGCTGCAGGCGGAGAGGCAGAGGAAGAGCAGGGCGGTCGGTTTCATGCCCTGACTCTGCCCGCCCCGGCGACCCGCGCAACGACTTCTGCAAACCCTCCCACGGTTGCAATCGGGCCGTGCCAGCGCTCTAGTGAAAGGATGCGTCATTCGTGGATTCGCCGGACCGGAAAGCTGCTGGTCGCCCTGCTCGGGCTCGCCAGCCTCGCCGCCCAGGAACCGGCGGAACTGGTCGGCCCGCCGTCCAAGCTCGACACCCTGCGCGCCCTGCTCGCCACCCGCGACAAACTGCGCGTCGAGGCCGAGGAACAGCGCAAGCGCCAGCGCACGGAAACCGCCGACACCGCCAAGGAAGAGGCGCGCCTCGCGGCGGAAAACCTCGACCGCCGCCGCCAGGAGGTCGAGCGCGACTTCGCCACGATCAGCACCGGCATGCGTGTCGTCGACCTCGGTGGCAAACCCGCCGAAGAACCGCCGCCGCCCAGCCTGCAGCAGGAATTCGGTCAGTTGCTGTCACCGATCCTGACCGACCTGCGCGAGCTGACCAGCAAACCGCGCCTGCTCCAGCAGTTGAAGGGGGAGATCGAGCGCCTGCAGGGCCAGGTGGCCCAGGCCGATCGCGCGCTCGCGGAGATCGACGCCCTGCTCGCCCAGGTGCCCGCCAGCAAGAGTGCCGGAGGCACGTTGCGCGCAGGCCTGAGCGATACCCGCAAGCAGTGGCAGGGCCGGCGCGACGAAGCCGCCAGCCGCATGGCCGCCGCCGCCCACCAGATCCAGCAGCTCAACGGCAGCGACGGCGGCTTCTGGACCAGCGTCGGCCTGCAGTTCCAGGAATTCGTCTACACCCGCGGCACCAACCTCCTGTTCGCCGCCCTCGCCTTCCTCAGCGTGCTGTACGGCCTGCGCGCACTCTATTATGGCATCCTGCGCCTGCTGCCGGTGCGTCGCTACGCCCGCCTCAGCTTCACCGTCCGCGTGCTCGATGTCGCCCATCAGGGATTGAGCCTGCTGCTCGCCACCGCCACCGGCCTGCTCGTGCTCTATGCGCGGGGCGACTGGATGCTCGGCGGTCTCGCCCTGCTCGGCATCGGCGCCCTGCTTGTCACCGCCAAGTCCGGCCTGGCCCAGCACATGGAGCAACTGCGCCTGCTGCTCGACCTCGGCCCCGTGCGCGAGGGCGAACGCGTCGTGCTCGGTGGCGTGCCCTGGCGCGTCGGCAAAATCCACGTCTTCACCCAGCTCACCAACTCCGTCATCGGCGGCCCCGGCCTGCGCCTGCCGCTCGAACAGCTCAACGGGCTCACCTCGCGTCCGCCCGGCCTCGAGGAAGCCTGGTTCCCCTGTCGCAAGCGCGAATGGATCCTGCTCAACGGTACGACCCTTGCCCTCGTCAGCGACATCACCCCCGAGCACGTCGAGCTGACCTACGGCGGCGGCCTGCGGCGCTGGATCCCCAATGCCGACTTCCTCAAGGCCGACGTCGCCGTGCTCTCCGGCGGCTTCGTCCGTTCCACCACCTTCGGCATCGACTACGCCCACCTCGCCGAAGCCACCGACATCATCCCCGCCAAGCTGCGCGAGGACCTGCGCGCCGCCCTGCTCGAACAGGTGCCGGAAACCGAACTGCTCGACGTCGTCGTCGAATTCCAGGAAGCCGCCGCCTCCTCGCTCAACTTCCTCCTGCTCGCCCGCTTCGCCGGCACCCAGGCCCCGAACTACCCCGCGCTCGGTCGCCTCCTCCAGCGCGCCGCCGTCGACTCCTGCCGCCGCCACGGCTGGTCCATCCCGTTCCCGCACCTGGTGGTGCAGCAGAAAGCGTAAAACCGAGAACCGAGAACCGAGAACCGAGAACCGAGAACGGATTGTTCTGCGCATTAATAGGCGGCAACGAAGTTTCAACCCGCAGCGTTTCCGGGACGCTGGGTGAACGTATCAAGGCGGGCGTCGAGGCGTCGCAATCGGTGAAGGAGCCTGCCCTACTGGACGAGGTTTGGTGGGGGGCGATTCCGGTTCGCGCGCGTTCGCGTGATTCGCGGGCGGGGTTCGGACGCCGGGGCCTACTTCACTTTCGCGTAGACCCCGCAGTCGCGGGGCTCGGGGCCGAGGTTGGGGAAAACCTGCCAGCGGCGCAGCACGCCTTCGCGCACGAGGCCGGCTTTCTCCATCACGCGCGCCGAGGCGGTGTTTTCCGCCGCGCAACACGCCCACGCCCGCCGGAGCCGCGGCTCGGCCACCGCCCAGTCGACCAGAAATCGCAACGCCTCCGTGGCGTAACCTTTCCCCCAATACGCCCGCCCCAGCACGTAGCCGAACATCGCCTTCTGGTG
>JAEYYS010000087.1 GCA_023428335.1 Verrucomicrobiota bacterium
CGCCACATGCCCCCCGTCTTCACCTTCCACGCCCATGAACTCGTCAATGACATCCGCGGCTGCGGCACGACCGGCTTCCGCGAGCGACGCGCGGTTTTCCGCGACATCGGCATTCGCGCCTGGCAGGACTACGCCGGCTGGGCCAACCCCTTCGAAACCCGCCAGGACATCCACTTCGGCCGAGCCACCCTGCAGAAAGGCAGCGACGTGCTCGTCGATCCCGCCGCCGACTTCACCCGCCTCGATCTCGCCCAGGCCGCCAACCTGCACGTGCATTGGGGCACAGCCGACGCCGGCGAGGACGATCTGCGCCTCGACAAGCAACCGCCGGCCAACCCGAACGCCGGGGTTTTCGCCATCCGCGAGGTGCTCGACAAGCATCGCCTGCGCCTTGAACCCGCCGCCTACGCCGACAGCAGCGGCAGCTACTCGATCGGCCGGCGCTCCTACGGCCGCTTCACGGTGTCGAACTGCGACTACCTGGTGCTCGACGCCAAAACCCACCGCGAAATGCACAACCCCGCCAATCCGGCCCAGCCCGGCCTCAGTTTCCTCGGACGCGAACAAAAAGCCTGGCTGAAGGAGTCGCTGCAAACCAGCAGCGCCGATTTCTTTTTCCTGGTCTCCTCGGTCAACTTCATGATCCCGCACGACGGCGCCGGCGGCCATGAGTTCAGCGCCGGCAAGGACGAGGCCTGGACCTCCCTGCTCGCCGAACGCGAGGAGCTGATCGAGTTCTTCGACCGCCTCGGCAAACCGGTCTTCATCCTCACCGCCGACCTGCACAACAGCTTCGCCGTCAAGATCACCGACCGCGTCTGGGAGTTTTCCTCCGGCCCGCTCAACTCGGTCAACCACGTGCCCGCCAACGACGAGGGCGGACGCCCGGCCACCGGCCTGTACCGATCCGGCCCGCGCACCTGCGACATCCGCTGGTCGAGCTACATCCTGCCCGACCTCGAGCGTTCCCAGCGCCTCTACCCCTACTACTGCGTGGTGCAGGTCAACAACGTCTACAACCTGCCGCAGCAGCTCGGCGGCACCCGCTGGGTCGCCTACCCGCATCCCCAGGTGATCTTCCAGTACTTCGACGGCCGCACCGGCGACTTCGTCTACGCGGAGGCGATTAGCACACCGCGCACCCCCAAGCCATGAAGCGACGCCTGTTCGCCACGGTGGTGCTGGCGGCAATGCTCGGCGCCATGCTGGGGATGGCCCATCAGGCCAACCGCGTGCCACGACTGCCGGTGCCGGACGGGCTGCGCGTCGAGACCCATCGACTGCAGCTTGAGGGGGTCACCGTGCCGGTCGATGTGTACCTGCCGGCCCAATCCGGACGCGCCCCGGTCGTGCTGCTGGCGCACGGCTTCACCCGCCACCGCCGCGTGCTCGCCGGCTGGGGCCAGCGGTTGGCTCAGGAGGGAGTGATCGCCGCAGTCCCCAACCTGCCGTTCTTCGCCGACCCGGAGCGCAATGCCCGCGCCCTCGTCGAACTGGCCACGCAGATCCTGTCCGCCCCGACCTTCGGCACAACGGCCCCCGACGGCCGCCTTGTCTATGCCGGCCATTCCATGGGCGGTTTCGCCAGCCTGCTCGCCACGGCGCAGGACCCGCGCGCGCTTGCCTGGATCGGTCTCGACCCGGTCGACTTCGCCGGACTCGGCCGACACGCCCTCGCCCACCTGCGCGTGCCGTGCCTGGCCCTGCTCGCCGAACCCGGCGCCTGGAACCTGAACGGCAATGCCCGCCGCTGGATCGATCTGGACCATCCGTCGCTGACGATCCTGCGCGTGCGCGGCTCAACCCACTGCGATCCGGAACATCCGACCAGCCGCCTCGCCGAACTCGCCTGCGGTGCCACCGATGCCGGACGCCGTGCGGTGTACGAACGCCACGCCCTCGCCCTGCTCCGGCGCGTGCTGTTCCAGTCAGCCTCGGCCATCCCGGCGGCTGCCGACGTCGAAATCCTGCGCACCAACCGCTGACGTCCGCCGTTTGGGCACGAAAAAGGGCATGACCGCACGCGGTCATGCCCCGAAAACTGGAATCGCCGACCGCTTATTCGCCGTCGCTGCCGATCGCCTCGACCGGGCAGCCGGCCATGGCTTCCTCGCACTGGGCGCGCTCGTCGTCGGTCTCCGGCTGCTTGTACACGTAGGAGTGGCCGCCGTCGTCGTCACGGGTGAAGTTGGCGGGGGCGGTCTCGCGGCAAAGATCGCAGTCGATGCATTGATCGTCCACGTAGTAGGCGCCGGTAATGTTCTGGGAATATTTGTTTGCTGCGTCAGCCATTGCTTGGGTCTCCTGCTTGGAGTTGGGCAGGGATGGTAATGCCCGCCGGCGCGGATTCAATCACTTTTTGCGAATCCCTGCGCCCGGGGTTGAGCCGGCCCGGTTCCCGAGTAAGGCTGAAGGCAACCATGAGCCAGGCAACCGCCCCCCAATCCCTCCAGCCCCAGGAAGGCTGGGTCGTCCAGCACCTCTTCTTCCACGTCGACCACGGCCTCTGGGCCGCCCTCACCCCCCAGGAACAGGCCGAGCGCACCGCCCGCCTGCAAACCACGGTCGATGCCATCCGCGCCCACCCGAAGACCCAGTTACTCACCTTCAGCATGGTCGGCCCCAAGGCCGATCTCGGTTTCATGCTGCTGACGCCCGACATGCAGGACTCCGACCGCTTCGCCAAGCAGCTCGCCCTCGCCCTCGGCCCCGACGCCCTGTCGCCCTCCTGGAGCTACCTGTCGATGACCGAGTGGACCGAGTACAGCGAGTCCGAGGAGGAGGCCGCCGCGCGCCTGCAGAAGACCGAGGGCCTGGAGCCCGGAACGGAAGCGTTCGAAAAACGCCTCGGCGAGTGGAAGGCGCACATGAGCAAGTACTACCAGGACCGCCTGTACCCGAACATGCCCGACTGGCCGGTGATGTGCTTCTATCCGATGAGCAAGCGCCGCAACGTCGGCGCCAACTGGTATGCGCAGGACTTCGCCAAGCGCCGCGAACTCATGGGTGGCCACGCCAAAACCGGCCGCAAGTACGCCGGCAAGGTGCGCCAGCTCATCACCGGCTCGACCGGTCTCGACAGCCATGAGTGGGGCGTCACGCTGTTTGCCCACGACGTCTTCCAGATCAAATCCATCGTCTATGAAATGCGCTGGGACGAGGTGACGACGCAATTCGGTGAGTTCGGCGATTTCTTCATCGGCATCCAGCTCCCCGTGCCGGCCCTGCTCGAGCGCGTCCTCAGCGCCTGATCCCATGCCCCCGAACCAGCCCCTCACCATCGCCGGCCGCCGCTTCCAGTCGCGGCTGATGCTCGGCACCGGCAAGTTCGCCTCCGGTGAACTCATGCGCGAAGCCATCGTCGCCTCCGGCACGGAGATCGTCACGGTCGCCCTGCGCCGCGCCGATCTCTCCGGCCAAGGCGATCCCTTCGCCAACATCCTCGACTTCATCCCCAAGGACGTGCTGCTGCTGCCCAACACCAGCGGCGCCAGCACGGCTGAGGAGGCGGTGCGCCTCGCCCGTCTCGCGGTCGCCGCCGGCCTGCCCAACTGGGTGAAGCTGGAGATCCATCCGGACCCGCGTTACCTGCTGCCCGATCCGATCGAGACCCTCAAGGCCGCGGAAGTGCTGGTGCAGGAAGGCTTCACCGTCCTGCCCTACATCAATGCCGACCCCGTGCTCGCCCGCCGCCTGCAGGACGTCGGCACCGCCACCGTCATGCCGCTCGGCTCGCCCATCGGCTCGCACCAGGGCATCACCACGCGCCGGCAGATCGAGATCATCCTCAGCCAGGCCACCGTGCCGGTCGTCGTCGACGCCGGCATCGGCGCGCCCAGCCACGCCGCTGAAGCCCTGGAAATGGGCGCCGACGCCGTCCTGGTCAACACCGCCATCGCCATCGCCGCCGATCCGGCGCGCATGGCGTCCGCCTTCAGGGCCGCGGTCGAAGCCGGTCGCGCCGCCCACGAAATCGGCCTGGCCGAAAGCCGCCCCGAGGCCAGCGCCACCAGCCCGCTGACCACCTTCCTTTACTCCTAAGCGGCGGATGAAAGCTCTCGACGCCCTCTTCCACACCCTCGACACCCATCCGGAACTGCCGCTGGAGGGTCGCCTGCTCTTCCTGCATGCCCAGGCTCATCCGGCGCTCGCCGTACTGCCCGGCAAGCTGACCTGCCAGCAGATCTGGAAACCTGCCGCCGCCGCCCTCCAGCGCGACAACATCCCCAGCACCCGCGAAGCCAGCGGCGAGTTCGACACCGTCCTGCTCCTGCCCGAGCGCCAGCGCGACACCATCCTCGCCGATTTCGCCCGCGCTCATGAGCACCTCGTGGAAGGCGGCACGCTCGTGGTCGCCCTGCACAACGACTGGGGCGCCAAACGCATGGAGCAGCAACTCGCCGACGTCGCCGGCGAAGTGCACACCGTGTCCAAGAATCACTGCCGCGTCTTCTGGACCCGCAAGCATCCGGCGTGGAAGACCGACAAACTTGCCGCCTGGCAGCAGAACGGCGCCATGCGCCGCATCCTCGACGGCCGCTTCTGGTCGATGCCGGGGCTGTTCAACTGGGATCACATCGACGCGGGGTCGGCCCTGCTCGCCGCCCACCTGCCCGCCACCCTGCGCGGCGCGGCCGCCGACCTCGGCTGCGGCTGGGGGTTCCTGAGCGACCACCTGCTGCGCCACTGCCACGACCTCGACAGCCTCGACATGTATGAAGCCGATGCCCGCGCCCTCGAATGCGCGCGCCGCAACACCGGCCTCGTGCTCTGCCCCATCCGACCCAAGCTGCACTGGTCCGACGTCACCCAGGGGCTGGGCGGCGCCCGCTACGACGTCATCGTCATGAACCCGCCCTTCCACGATGGTCGCGACGCCAACGCCCTGCTCGGCCTAAAGTTCATCACCAGCGCCGCCCAGGCCCTCAAGCCCGGCGGCGAACTCTGGCTGGTCGCCAACCGCCACCTGCCCTACGAGAACCTGATGAGCGAGGCCTTTGAAAGCCATCGCACGGTCGCCGAAAACGGCAGCTTCAAGGTCCTGCACGGCCGCAACCCCACCGCCGTCACCCGCCAGCCCGGCCGCCCCCGCGACCACCGCCGCCGGCGCTGAGGGCGCAGGACTGCGATCTCAAATCTCAGATTTCAAATCGGGGAGCGCCGAACCGGCGGCCACCTCGCCAACCTGCAGGCACCGCTGCGCCAGATTGCCACATCCCTCCGCTCTCCGCTCTTCGCTTTCCCCAAAATCCTCCTTGCAATCCACCCCGGCCCGCGTTTGTTAAATGCTCTCTCCGCGAGAAATGGGTAGGTGCCCGAGTGGCTAAAGGGGGCAGACTGTAAATCTGCTGGCTTACGCCTACGCTGGTTCGAATCCAGCCCTGCCCACCATTTTCCCGCGCGAGTGTTGAGAGTCAGCCACCTGAAACAGGTGCTTCAGGTTTTCGTGAACCGACTCGGTCGCCAATGACCTTGGACGCTTCGCAAGCCACACAGCCTTGCCGGTCGCCGCTGGCAAGCCTTCCAGTTTCCGCCGTCTGTGCCGGCCCGTCGCTGGCCACGGCCGTACCGGGCGCCGTGGAGAAAGCCTCAGGGCCGCCCCCTCGACCCACCTCCGAGGCACGCAGCCCCCTCAAAAAGATCCCGCCTTGGATTAGTCTCCATTTTGAGCTTTTCATAAGCTAGGCCTCTCGATTAAAAAACCTTCAAAATGAAGCGTCTGAATCCTCGAACTGTCCTCGGCACCTTGCTCCGTCTGCCCGCCCTTGTTGTCGTCATGGCCTGCATGCTGGCGAGCCCCAGCTCTGCGGAGGTCCTTCAATCGGTCAGGCATGGAGACATCTTTTGGAGCCTGCACGACACGCCGGCCCGCGTGGTGCGGTATGATTTGGCAAGCCGGCAGTGGCTGCCGGAACTGCCGCTGCCTCCAGAGAGGGGGGCGGCCAGTTGCTTCCATGTCGATGACGACGGCATTTACGTGGCCTACGACAAGGCCATCTACCGTTACTATCTAAGCGGCGGTGGCGAAGCCCACCTGATCAACACGGCCGATAAGGTTCACGCCATCCACACGGACGGCAACCTGCTGTTTCTGAACCACTCGATGGGATTATACACGAACCTGACCAGCATTTACAAGATCACCAACACGATCATCGACACAGTCTCAAGCTATCTTGACACGGTTTACGGTTCCTCCATCGCGCCGTCAACCAACCGGATCCTCGGCCGCAGCATGGGAAGCTTTCCATCCGACATCACTTACATGGCGTACACGGACAGCGGCATGTTTACCAACGCCGGCGGCAGCCCCTATCACGGCAAGTATCCCGGTGCGAGCAAGACATGGGTCTTTCCCAACGACCAGCGGGTGGTCGACAGTTCGGGCACCGTGTACAGCACCAACAGTCTGGACTATCTCGGCAGTTTCGGCGGCACCGTGGGTGACATCGCCTTTCACGATGGCAGCCTGCCGGTCGTCCTGCGCGGCAATCGCCTCATCGCACACAATGCCAGCCTGGAAGTCCTCGGCAGCCTCACGCTGGGCTACACCCCCTTCCGCATCACGGTCCACGGCGGGGACATTCTCACCTTCACCAAGGATGAGGCACAAGCGCCGGGCCTGCAGGTGCACGCACTGCCGTTGTCGCAGTTGAACATGCCTGAAACCGCTGCGCCCACGGACCCCAATGGCCTCGCTTACACACCGGACTACGTTTTCAAGGATGCCAACGGCATCATCCTGCTGGTTCACAAGGGCTCGCAATCCATCTTCCGCTGGGACCCCTTTGATCAACGCTACCTGGCAACCGTGCCGCTGGTGGGTGTTCCGAAATTCGTGGCTTACTCGCCGAACATCCACAGCCTGTATCTGGCCTACCCGGACGGCGTGCTGTCCAAAATGGACCTCAGCGCCACCACCCCGGTGGAACAACCCATCCACACCCTGCCAACCCCTCCGGTTGGCCTGGCGGCGGCGGACGCCTACGCCTTCGTGGCCACCCACGGTGGTTATTCGTACAGCTACCATACCATCACTCCCGAGGGCTTTCTGGCAGCGAGCCGGGATTTGACCGAGTATTCACGCGAGTATGTCTGGAGCGAGATCAATCAAAAGATGTACCACTTCCGCGACGGCATGTCGCCCAACGACCTGCACTCGCAGGAAATCAACGCGAACGGCAACTCCTACGCTCCCCTGGCGGCAGGAGGGTTCGGCACCGGGCGCGACTCCCCCCTGCACAACAGCACTGGTTTTACCCACCCCATCCGGGTTTCCCCCGACGGCACCAAGGTCGCCCTGGCCAGTGGCCGCTTCTTTGACGGCCAGACCCTGGCGATGGACCCCACCAACCTCTCCAACGGCTACACCGACGCGGCCTGGCTTGGCAGCAATCTGCGCACCATGCGCACCATTTCCGGGATCACCCAGTATCAACCCTGGAACAGCCCGACCTGGTCCCAAGGCACGGCAAAGCAATATCCCGGCACTGCCCACCGTCTGCTCGCGCTGAATGAGACTTCGATGATCGGCATCAGCATTCTGGCCGACGGCATTCCAAGCCTTTACGTTCTGAACGACGCCTGCGAGTTGGTGGCACCGCCCACCCTGGCCAAACCCGGCCGCTTGAGGATCACCGCCCAATCCGCCACGCGGATCGACCTCGCCTGGGCCGATGGCGCCGGCGAAACCGCCTACGAGGTGCAGCGGAAAACCGGGGTCGCCGGCACGTGGTCAGGGATCGGCAGCACCAGCACCAGTACCACTACCTACGCCGATCAGACCGTGGAGGTGGGCAACACCTACTTCTACCGCCTCGTGGCACGCAACAACGCCCTCACCTCGGATCCATCCGATGAAGTGAGCATCCGCCTGGTTCCCCCCTCCATGCCAACGGGCCTTGCCGCCACCCCGTTCGCCACTTCCGCCATCCTGCTCTCCTGGCAACCCGTCGACAACGTCACCGGATACAAGATCGAGCGGTCCGGCAGTTCCGTCGGCCCCTGGACCCAGATCGCCACCGCCGCGGCGGAAGCCGACGCCTATCTGAATACCCCGGTCCTGGGCGAAACCTTCTATTATTACCGGGTGATTGCCTCCAACGAATTCGGCGACTCGTCGCCGAGTGCCGTGGTCAGTGGCCTGACCCCCAGCCAGGCACCCGCTGCCACCTCCCTGTCGGCAGGCACGGTCGGCCACGACCAGATCCAACTGCGCTGGGGAAACGTGAATTTTGAGACCTCCTATGTGCTGGAAAAATTCCAGGGCAGCGCCTGGAGCATCCTCGCCACCCTGCCTGCCAACACCACCACCTACACCGATGACAACCTGGACGCCGAGACCGAGTACAGCTACCGCATCAAGGCCCTGAACATCGCCGGCGCATCCTCCTATGCCGTGCTCTCGGTCGCCACACTGAGACAACCTCCGCAAATTTCGCCGATCGTTGATCCAACTTATTCGGTCGGCTCCACCGTCAGCCTGCCGATTCTCGTCGATGATCCTGCAGCCAAGGTCACGGTCTCCGGACTGCCCTCCGGTCTCTCCTATGAGACAGACACCGGCAGCATCACCGGCACTCCACGCAAAATCGGCCGGAGCCAGGTGACCGTCCGGGCAAGCGTCGACAACACATCCTTTGGGCAGATCAGCTTCTTCCTCCAGGTTGACGCGTTGCCGCTGGGTCTCACCGGCAGCTTCGCCGGCCTGATCACCCGTCATTCCGAACTCATTCCCCACGGCGGCAGCATCAGCCTGAAGGCCAGCAGCCGCGGTGGCGTCTCGGCCTCACTGCTTCTGGGCACCTCCAAGGCCTCCCTCAAGGCCGTCCTCGAACATGTGCCCGGCAACAGCTTCGGCAGCATCACCGCTCCGGTCAGCCGCGGCCGCAACCTCGCCCCCTGGACCCTGAAGTTGCAGTTGCCCATCGCCGACGAATTGGCAACCGGCACTCTTGAGGATGCCTCCGGCGCCGTCCTTGCGGAGGTCTCCCTGGTGCGCCAGCAATGGGATTTCAACGTGCCGGTCACGGCCGAAGGTCGCTATCATCTGGCCTTCAGCCCCACGGCCGCTGCCGTCGCCAGCGAAGCTCCCGCTGGCTTTGGATACGCCGTTTTCGGCATTCGCAAAGGCGGCAGCGTGACTTGGACTGCCGAGCTCGCCGACGGCACCAAATGCACCGGCAAATCCTTCCTGGGACTGGACGGCGACATGCCCTTCTACCACTGCCTGTACAAGTCTTCCGGCTTCATCGCCGGCTGGCTGAAGCATGAGCAGGGCGATTCCACCGGCTCACTGCAGTGGGGCAAGGACTTCATTCCGGACAGCAAGCACAAGCTGTATCCCGGGGGCTTTGCCGCCGTGCCACTGGACGTTGCCGGCGGACTTTACACCAAACCCGCCAAAGGCCAGCCCCTGCTGGCGGGGCTGGCGATCGAACCGGAAAATCTGCTACTGATGTTTGAGGAGATCGACGACACCGAATCGTTCCAACAGCCGGCCACCCTCACCGAGAAGAACAGCCTCGCCATACCGGCCAACCTGCGCCGGGTCGGCTGCCGACTCACCGCCAACACCGGCCTGTTCAGCGGCAGCTTCGAATGGCGAGGATCCGAGGATGACAACTCGCGCGTCGCCAAGTTCAAGGGCTGCATCATCCCCGGCGAAACCGGTGGACTCGGCTTCTTCCACCTGCCGGAATCCCAACTGACTTCCGGCCTGCCCGCCGCCAAATCCCGGCTCCACTCCGGCAAGGTCGGCCTGCTGCCCCAGACCCCCTGAGCCCCGGGCATTCGCACCCAGTTTGACGGGGCTCCTCAGCTCCCTTCACTGAGCCGCACTGGCCGTCCAGGCACTCAAACCACCCCTCGAAATCACCGAGGGATCGGGTCACCCTTGCCCGCTCACCTTCGGCGCGTTGTCTCCC
>JAEYYS010000129.1 GCA_023428335.1 Verrucomicrobiota bacterium
CTGCAATCACTGCCCCTTTGTCATCCATTTGGCACCGGCACTGGCGGCCTTTGCCCGCGAGCTGGAGGGGCAGGGGATCGGTGTTGTGGCCATCAATGCCAACGATGTCGCCAACTACCCGGCCGACGCCCCGGAACGGATGCTCGAATTCGCCGCCCAGTACGATTGGAACTTCCCCTATCTGATCGACGCCAGCCAGGAGGTCGCCCACGCTTATGTGGCGGCCTGCACCCCCGACTTCTACCTGTTCGACGGTGCGCTGGGCCTGTTCTACAGCGGGCAGTTTGATGCCTCCCGGCCGCGCAATTCGGTGCCGGTCACCGGCGCCGACCTGCGTGCCGCCGTGGCCGCCCTGCTGGCTGGTGAGGCGGCTCCGGAACCGCAGCGACCCAGTTCCGGCTGCAACATCAAGTGGAAACCCGGCAACGAGCCGGAGCATTTCCGCTGAGCGACCGCAACTTGCCGTCGCGGCCGGCGTTACACCCGCTTCATGGTCACTTCCACGCTCCCCGATGTCCTGCTGCAAGCCGCCGGCGAGGCCGGCTGTCGGGACGCGCCCCGGCTCCGCCACGCCCTCGAGGAGGCGGCCGACCGTCGACTGCCGCTCATTGAGGCCGTGCTCGATTCCGGGCTGGTGGACGAGGAATCCTTTTTCGAGCGCCTGGCCGGCCTGCTGAAAATGCCCTTTGCCCGCGAGGAGGGCGAACCCCAGGAGGGGCTGCATGCCCGCTTCCCGGCCAAGCTCGCCCTGCGCCACCGCATCTGCCCGACCCACGTCGGCAGTGTCGAGGCCACCCTGCTCACCTACAATCCCTTCGACCTCGGCGCGCGTCAGGCGGTCGGTCAGGAACTCGGCAAGCGCGTGCACTGGCAGGTCGCCAGCCGCCACCGCATCCTCGAGGCCCTGCACCAGGGTTATGGCGTCGGTGCCGAGAACTTTGAGGAACTGCTGGAGGGAAGGGAAGGCACCGAGGATGACGACGACCTCAAGCAGGAGACCACCGTGCTCGACGAGGCCGACGAGGAGGCGACGGTGATGAACTTCGTCAATCAGATCTTTCGCGAGGGATTGAAGGAGCGCGCGACCGACATCCATGTCGAGCCGCTCGAACGCGACCTGCGCATCCGCTACCGCATTGATGGCAAACTGATCGAGGTGCCGGTGCCGCCGAACATGCGCCTGCTGCAAAACTCGCTCGTCTCGCGCCTGAAAATCATGGCGCACCTCGACATCGCCGAGCGCCGCCTGCCCCAGGACGGCCGCATCAATCTCGAACTCGACGGCGATCCCATTGATGTTCGTGTTGCCACGATCCCGAGCGTCAATGGCGAGTCGGTGGCGCTGCGTCTGCTGACCCGCAAGAAATTCGACATGGCCCACCTCGGGCTCGACGCCCACACTGAGGGCATCATCCGCCGCCTGCTGGCTCAGCCGAACGGCATCATCCTGGTCACCGGTCCGACCGGTTCCGGCAAGTCGACCACCCTGTACACCTTCCTCAAGGAGCTCAACACCAAGGATCGGCGCATCGTCACGATTGAGGATCCGGTGGAAAACAAGCTCGATGGCGTCGTCCAGATCGCCGTCAAACCGGAGATTGATCTCACCTTTGCCGCCGGCCTGCGCTCCATCCTGCGCGGTGATCCCAACGTCATCATGGTCGGGGAAATGCGCGATCAGGAAACCGTCGAGATCGCCATCCGCGGCGCCCTGACCGGGCATTTGGTGTTCTCGACCCTGCACACCAATGACGCCGTCGGCGGCATCTCGCGCCTGCTCGACATGGGCATTGAGCCCTTCATGATCTCGTCCTCGGTGCGCGCCTTCCAGGCGCAGCGACTGGTCCGCACGCTCTGCCCCTACTGCAAGAAGCCGGCCCACTACGAGGACAGCCACCTGCAGTCGGTTGGCTTTCCGCTGGAGTGGAAGGATCGCCTCAGTCACTCCGTCGGCTGTCGTGCCTGTCGCAACACCGGTTTCAGCGGCCGCCTCGCCATCATGGAGATCTGTCAGATGTCCACGGCGCTGCAGGAAAAGATCAATGCCCGCGCCACCGCCACCGAACTCAAGGCCCAGGCCCTGGCCGACGGCATGGTGCCGATGCGCCAGTACGGTTTCCGCAAGGCCGCCGAGGGCGTTACCACCCTGGAAGAAGTGCTGACCGTGACCGCAGCCGGCGAGTAACCGATCCGCCCGTCACCTGCCAAAGCCCCTGAAGTTTTTGAATCCCGAGTCCTGGCGATGCCCTCCTTCACCTACACCGCCCTCGATCCCACCGGCCAGACCATCAGCGGCAGCCTGGCGGTTGGCTCGCGCGCGGAAGCCTTTCGCAAGCTCGAAGCCCAGGCCCTGACGCCGGTGAGGGTGATCGAGGAGGCCAGGCCGTCGAAGGCGGGTGCCGCTGCGGCGGTGGAGCGGCCGAATGCGCCGGTCAAGCTCAAGCGCTCTCAAATCATCCTGTTCACCGAGGAGATGGCCGACCTGCTCGATGGCGGCCTGCAGATCGATCAGGCGCTGCGGGTGATGAACGAGCGACAGGAGGCGCCGGCCCTGCGCCAGGTGTCGGCCATCCTGCGCGAGCACATCCGCGAGGGCGCCACGGTCGCCAAGGCCCTGCGCAAGGCCTCGCCGAGCTTTGATGAATTGTACTGCAACCTGGTCGCCGCCGGCGAGGTCAGCGGCACGCTGGCGCCGATCCTGCGCCGCCTGGCGCAGAATCTGGTCGTCATCGCCGAACTGCAGGCGAAGGTGACTCAGGCGATGATTTACCCCGCCTTCCTGGTCGGCGCCTGCGCGGTGCTCATGATCGTGTTCATGACCGTCATGGTGCCGCAGATCACCGACCTGCTGGCCAAAAGCGGCCAGAAGCTGCCGTTCGCCACCCAGATGCTGATCAGCTTCAACCAGTTCCTCGCCTCCTGGTGGTGGGTCATGCTGAGTGCGGCGGTGGTCGTGGCGCTGTCCTTCAAGGCCTACCTGGCAACGCCCGGCGGCCGCCTCTGGTGGCATCGCACCAAGCTGCAGACGCCGCTCTTTGGGCCGGTCATCGCCACCCGTTTCTACGCCCAGTTCGCCCACTCGATGGGCAGCCTGGTTGGCAATGGCGTGCCGCTGCTCAACAGCATCCGCCTGGTGTCGAAAATCTCCGCCAACGTCTTCATCCAGGGCCTGCTCGCCCGCGTCAACGGCCTGGTTGCCGAGGGTGCCTCGCTGTCGAATGCCCTCAAGAAGGTGGGGCATTTCCCGATGATGCTGGTCGACATGATCGCCGTCGGCGAGCAGACCGGCGAGATCGGCAAGTCGCTGGAGAAGGCGGCCGTGCGCTACGACAAGGAACTCGACAAGCGCATCAAGCGCATGACGGCGATGATTTCGCCCGTCATCATCCTGATCATGGCCGTCGTTGTCGGCGTCGTCGCCTATTCGATCATCTCCGCCGTTTTCCAGTCGGTCAACGGCATCAAGAGCCGGGTGTAACTCCCGCACCCCTGAAAAACCCGATTCAAATCCACCGCCGTTTCCTGTAACATCCGCATTATCCCGAATCTCCCTCCACTGCCATGAACCTCCGCCCTGCCACACCGCCAGCCCTCGTCCGCAACGCCACACTGCCACTCCGGACTCCGCAATCCGCCATCCGCCCTGGCAGTGCCGCCTTCACCCTCATCGAGATCGTCATCGTGCTGACCATCATCTCGATCCTCGCCGCCGGCTCGATCTACATGCTCAAGGGCAACGTCGATGTGGCCAAGGAAACCCGGGTCGACGGCGACCTGCAGAACCTGATGACCCAGTTGCAGCTTTATGAAGCGCGCAACATGCGCCCTCCGACCACCGAACAGGGCTTGAAGGCTCTCGTCGAGAAGCCGACCACCGAGCCGCTGCCGGAAAAGTGGACCGCCCTGCTTGAGGAAGTGCCGAAGGATCCCTGGGGCCAGGAGTACAGGTACCGCTATCCGGCGCAGAAGTCGAAAAAGGCCTATGACGTCTACTCGCTCGGCAAGGATGGTGTTGAGGGCAACGAGGACGACATCGGCAACTGGAAAGCCACGGCGCCGTGAAGACCCGCCCGGAAATGCGAATTTCGGATTTCGATTTTCCGGGCTGGCCCTCCCGCGTCCGCCGCCTGCCCCGGGCCTTCACCCTGGTCGAGATCGTCATCTCGCTGACCATTGTCATTGTCATCGCCGCCGCGAGCATCCCGACCATCCGCGGCATTCGCGATGAGCAACTGGCGCGCGAGCCGATCCTTGAACTGTCGCGCCTGGCCAAGGAGGCGCGCTTGAGGGCGATGAAGGAGAAGCGCCCGTACCAGGTGGCCTTTTACTCCGGCGGCTTCCTGGCCTCGCGCTACTTCAACCCCTACCTGCAGCTCGCCGACCTCGACCTGCTGGTTGAGGAGCAGGCAAGCGGCGTCTTCCGCGAGAACCCCAACGAGGATCCGAACCTGCTCGACCTCGATTCCGGTGCCACCG
>JAEYYS010000276.1 GCA_023428335.1 Verrucomicrobiota bacterium
CCACCGACGACGGGCGCGGGCGGGAGCCGGGCGCCATCGAGGCGCGACCGGGGCACTTTGGCTGCATGGGCATCCGCGAGCGCTGCCAGAAAATCGGTGCGCAGGTGGTGTGGTTGCCCGGTCCGGACGGCCGCGGCACGCAGTTGCGGCTCAGCCTCCCTTGCCCCGCCGACGCGCCGATTCCTGCTTGAGGAAAAGCGGCTCCAGGTGCTCGCGAATCCAGGCAAAGGCGGCCTCCAGCCCCTGCTCGCGGTAGATCACGCCGATGCCGGCTTCGACACGGGTGGGGTTGCCGATGCAGTTGAGAAACTGGTTGCAGGTGAAGCGCGTCTTCATCTCCGCATCGACCTCGCCCTGCCGGTCGAGCACCCAACTGCGCACGTACAGCTCGAGCACGGCATCGCCCATCCAGGCGTTCTGGCGCAGTTCGGCGGTGGCGTCGGCTTCCTTGGCGGTCGGGGTCATGCGACCGCATCCTGCGTCCAGTCCGGCCGTCGATCAATCGAGATAAGCAAACTCGTTCGCGTTGAGCAGGACCAGGGCGACGTCGGCCAGCGCCCGCGTGCGGGCATCCACCTCGGCCGGCTGCAGGTCGGGCACAAAGGCTTCGGCACCGTGCAGGGTCTCGTCGAAACGGAATTTTTCGCCGGTGTTCTCCTCGACCGCATCGCGCTGGATGCGTCGCGGCGGCCCTGACCCGACCGGCGGCGCTGCAGCGGCCTGCACGGCTTCCTGGGCGCGCCAGTGCGCCAGGCAGTCGCGCCGTTCTTCCGCGGTCGGCGCGCGACTGAAGCAAAGTTCGAACAAGCGCTCAAGTGCCGCCTCCGGGGTCGGCGCAGCCTCGCGCCGCAGCACGCGATCCGCCAGCGCCAGCGCCCGCGCGTGCACGGCCTGACCATTGAACAGGCTGAACACCTGCGGCGTCACGGTCGACACCTCGCGCGCCTCGCAGGAGAAATCCGGACCGGGCTCGTTGAAGACTTCCAGGAAGGGATCGCGCAGGCCGCGGATCTTCAGGGCATAGAGGCTGCGGCGATGGCGCTGGGCCGGCAGCGGGTTCGGCACCCAGGCGGCGGCGAAGGTGCCCATGACCTGGCGCGGCTGCAGCGCCACCTCGGGGTGGATCTCCGGTCGGTTGGGGATGCCGCCAAGCACGGGATTCCATTCGCCGCTGACACTGAGCATGGCGTCGCGCAGTTCCTCGGCGCTGAGCCGGCGCGGCTTGAAGACGGCGTAGGCGGCCTCCAGTTCGCCGCGCGACAGGGGAGCGCGGACACTGTCCGCTGCCGCTGCATCGGCGGATCCGCTGCCGGAGTCTGCGCCCCCCTGCCAAAACGTGCTGCGCCGGTAGGCCGCGCTGGTCAGGATGAGGCGATGCAGTTGTTTGAACGACTGCCCCTGCTCGACAAAGGTCGCCGCCAGCCAGTCGAGCAGGGCCGGATGCGTCGGCGGTTTGCCGGTGCTGCCGAAGTTGTTGGGATTGCCGGCCAGGGCGCGGTCGAAGTGCCAGAGCCAGACGCGGTTGACGATTGCACGCATCGTCAGCGGATTGTCAGGCCGGGCGATCCACTGCGCCAGACGCAGACGCCGGCCCTCCATGGCATCGACTCCCGCGAACGGCAGTTCCGCCGTCGCAGCGAGCACCGACAGCGCGCCTGGCCGCACCGGCGTGGTCGGCGAAAACGGATCGCCGCCGCCGAGGATCGCGGTCTGCTCAAGCTCGCCCCGCGTCAGGCGATCGGCCGGCGGTCGCAGCGGCTGGGTGACGGCGGTCATCGACGGCGTGCGGCCGTTGTAAACCGAGAAGGCAAAAGGTTCGTAGCGCTCCAGTTCCCAGCGCAGGCGCTCCAGGCCCTTGCGAGCCACGCGTTCCCTGCCGTAGTCGACCGGCTCAAAGCCCACGAGCTTCGGCGGGTACCGCTCCTCCGGCACGCCCTGGCGGGCGAGGATCTGTCGCGCCGAACCAAACACATCGGGGAAGCCGCGCCGCGGGTTGCGACCGCCGCCCTGGCGAGCCTGCGCCACCGCCGCCTGCCAGCGCGCCGGATCGATCCCACGCTCGGCATGCCAGGCCTCGGCATTGGCGAGCAGCTTGGCATCCAGCTCCGCCAGCACGGCCAGGTGTTCGGCGCGCCGCGCTTCGAGAAAGCGTTTTTCCTCGAAGCCGGCGGTGTTTTCCCCGGGCAAAAACGCTGCCGGTCGCTCGGCGAGTTGGGTGGTCGCGAAGCAGGCCTGAATGGCGTAATAATCGTGGGTCGGCACCGGATCGAACTTGTGGTCATGACAGCGCGCGCACTGCAGCGAGTGGGCGAGGAAGGTTTCACCAACGCTGTTGGTGACATCGTCGAGGAAACGCTGGCGGGCGATCTTGGCCACTTCCATGCCGGTCAATTCCCAGGGACCCATGCGCAGGAAACCGGTGGCGACCAGCATCTCCGGATCCTTCGGCGCCAGCTCATCACCGGCGATCTGCTCGACAATGAAACGGTCGTAGGGCTTGTCGGCATTGAAGCTGCGCACCACGTAATCGCGGTAGCGCCAGGCATTGCCGCGCTCGTAGTCGTTGGCGAAACCACTGCTGTCGGCATAGCGCACGACATCGAGCCAGTGCCGCGCCATGCGCTCGCCGTAGTGCGGGCTGGCGAGCAGGCGATCGATGAGCTGCAGCCAGGTGTCCGACCTGGCAGGTTCGTTTGCCCAGGCGTTCACAAACGCCGCCACCTCCTCCGGCGTCGGCGGCAGGCCGGTGAGATCAAAGGTGACACGGCGGATCAGCGTGCGGGCATCCGCCTCCGGCGCAGGATCCACGCCCTCCGGCAAACGTTGGGCAATCCACGCGTCGATGGGATGCCCGTCCGCGGGCGGCTCGCCTTTCTTCACCGGTTGATAGGCCCAGAGCGACTCCGGCTTGTAGCGACGGTTCGCCCAGTCGGGCGACAAGGCGCCGGTGGTGGGCAGCACGATGCCGTCCTCGGCGCTCCAGGCGGCCGCATGGGTCTGGGCGATGGCCGCGCGCGCCGCCACATCCGGCCAGGGGGCGCCACCGGCGATCCAGTCGCGCAACCAGCCGAGCTGGGTGTCGCTCAACCGGTCGGCCTCCTTCGGTGGCATCGCCTCCCAGGCTTCGTGATCGCGGCGCGCCGACAGGAACAGCGGACTGGCCTCGGCCCTGCCGGGCACGAGCGACGGCTCACCGCTGTCGCCACCGCGCCGGGCCGCCTCGAGCGTGCGCAGGTCGAGCCCGCCCTTGATCTTCGCCTCGTCCTGCCCGTGGCAGGCCAGGCACTTTTCCTGCAGCAGCGGCCAGACCCGACGGGTGAACAGGGCCTCGATCTCCTGCGCGCGGGCGGGCAGACCCGCGAGCAAGGCGAGGGCAAGCAGGGGCAACAGCAAACGTGGCATGCGGGGAGAACGTGGGAATGGGAGAGAACCTTCAGAAACGGGGCGAGGCATGAGGGCGATGCCTCAGGTGTCGGCATGGGCATTCCCGCCGCAGCTTGTTGGAGCGCCAAAAAAGTGCCCTGTCTGCAGCGGCATCCAGCCCGTGCAACACATGAAATCCGCCAATCCGACTGGAGGATTTCAAGTGAACCGAAATCACCGAGCCAGTCCCCGACTCACTTCTGGAGATGCTTGCCAAAGAAGGCAGCGCTGGCCTCGACACAGGCGTCGAAGGCGGTTTGGCGACCCAGGAATGCGTGCGGCGCCTTCGGAATCACGATCAAACCGGTGGCGATGCCGAGTTTGGCCAGGTCGGCGCGCATGGCTTCGGCATGGGTGCTCGGATCGTCGAGTTCGCCGGTCATGAACAGGAGCGGCGGATCGGCCTGGTCGAGGTGATGCCGTGGCGAGGCGAGTGCATACGCCGACCGATTCTCCGCCTGCGACGCGCCGAGGAAGGTGCGGTAGAAGGGATCGTCGGGGCGCGCGCTCAGCTCGGCGATGCGCTCGCTGAGCAGGTCGCTCTGCGCGCCCATGGCGACCCCGGCCTGCACGGCGCTGGACACCGCCGCATGACCGCCGTCGCCCTCGAGTGCGGCCACACCGCCGCTGGTCGTCAGCAGGGCGGCCAGATGGCCGCCGGCCGACAGCCCGGTGACGCCGATGGCGCCGGGCTCGATGCCGAATTTCGCGGCGTTGGCGCGCAGGAACCGCACCGCCGCCTTGGCATCCTGGATCGCCGCCGGAAACTTCGCCTCGCCGCTCAGCCGGTAGCTGATCGTGGCGGTGACATAGCCGCGTGCCGCCAGGGCCTGGGCCAGGTTCGCCATGGAGCCGCGTTCGCCCTTGAACCAACCGCCGCCGTGGATGCAGACAATCGCCGGCAGCGCCTGCCCCGCCGCCTTCGGTCGCCAAAGATCGAGTTGCAGTTCGCGCTCGCCGTACGTCGCGTAAACCAAACCGGGGTGCGCTTCCAACGCCGCGGTGATTTCTGCGGTGAGCTGGGTGGGAGGTGCTTTGGGGGCCGCCTTCGGCGTTTGGGCCAGGGCGGTGGCAGCGAGCAGGAGAACAAGCAGGGGTTTCATGGCGAGCGGGCGGGCCAAGGGTAACGCCACGGACCAAGCCGACTTGTCGGGTGTTTCAGCAACCCGCTGGCAGGCAAATCCGGGTGCCAACTTGGGTTTTCTCGCCAAGCTGGGGGTTTCCGATGACCCGCGCCCGCGCCAACCTCGTCCTGCTCGCCTGCGCGGCGATCTGGGGGCTGGCCTTTGTCTGCCAGAAGCGCGCGATGAGCCACCTCGGGCCCTTCCTGTTCATCGCCCTGCGCTCCCTGCTCGCCTGCGCGGCGCTGGCCCCCCTGGCCCGGCGCGAGTGGCTACAGGCCGGCGGCCCCAGCCACCCGGCGCGTTTCCTGCGCCGCAGCCTGTTCGCCGGCCTCGCCTTCTTCGGCGGCGCCGCGCTGCAGCAGGCGGGATTGGTCACGGCCACGGTCACCAATGCCGGTTTCCTCACCGCGCTCTATGTGGTGATCACGCCGCTGCTCGCCTGGCTGCTGCTCGGCCAGCGACCGGCCGCCTGGCTCTGGCTGGGCGTGGCGCTGTCCTTCGCCGGCACCTGGCTGCTCGGCGGCGGCGAACTGGCGGCGCTGTCGCGGGGCGACCTGCTCATCGCGGCCTCGGCGGCGCTCTGGGCCCTGCACGTGGTGCTGGTCGGCCAGGCCGCCGGCAGTGGCATGGCCGCTGCCTTCACCGCCCTGCAGTTTGTCGTCGTCGCCCTGCTCGCCGGCACCGCCACCCTGATCTGGGAAAGCCACGACCTTGCCGCGCTCCAGCGTGCGGCGCCCGATGTGCTCTACGTTGGCCTGCTCTCCAGCGCCCTGACCTTCACCCTGCTGGCGGTCGCCCTGCGCGCCACCCGCCCCGCCGAGGCCTCGGTACTGCTCTCCACCGAATCGCTGTTCGCCGCACTGGCCGCCTTTGTCCTGCTCGGCGAGCGATTGCCCGCACTCGGCTGGGTCGGCGCAGCGGCGATCTTTGCGGCGACGCTGGTCGTGCATTTGCCAGCGCGACGGCACTAACCTCTTCAGGGCGCCACCGGCCGCGGCACGATCAGGCGCGAGGGCCGGGCGGCATCATGCCAGATGGTGTTCGTTGCCGCGCGGGCACCCTGCAGCCAGTCGCGCGTCTGCGCACCTCCGGTCTGGCTGTTCGGTTCGTAAAGCGGCGCGCCGGTGCTGGCGACGGTGACGCGGATGCGGTGCCCCTTGTTGAAGATGAGGCTGGTCCAGCCGAGGCGCCAACTCAGTTTGGCGGGTTCGCCGGGCGTCAGCGGGACCTGCTTCTCAAACCCCTCGCGGTAGCGGGCGCGCAGCGGGTAATCCATGACCAAGAGGCTGCGGCCGTCGGGATAGACGTCGCTCACCCGCACGATGACATCGGTGTCGGGGGCGGTCGAACTCAGCCAGAGTTCCGCCTGCACGGCGCCGGTCCATTCCACCGGTTCGCTCAGCGGTTCGGTGGTCCAGGTGCGCACCTCGGCCTGGGTTTCAAAATCGCGCGCATCGCGAGCGCCGGGGAAGCCGCGGCCCTCAATCTGCATGGGGTGTTGCGGATCGGAGACGTAGCTCGTCGAGCCTCCCTGGGCGTCGGGCTCGACCACATCCAGCCGGCCCTCGGCCTGCAGGAACAGGCTCTGCTCGCGCGCCGGCGGCGGCCAGTCAGCGGCCTCGCGCCAGACG
>JAEYYS010000291.1 GCA_023428335.1 Verrucomicrobiota bacterium
GTCCCTGCGGACCGCGTGTCGGGAGGAAAAGTCCATGCGCACGCTGCGCACCCAGGTCGGCATCGTCGGCGCCGGACCGGCCGGGCTGGTGCTCGGCGAACTGCTCGCCCGCGCCGGCATCCCGCGCGACCGCCAGCTCATCTCGGCCACCCACACCCACACGGCCCCCTCCTCGATGGGCTGCCTGGGCACCGAGCCGGACGCCAACTACCTTCCGTTCCTGCGCGAGCGTTTGGTGGAGGTCATTGCCGCCGCCCAGGCCGCGCGGGTGCCGGCACGGATCGGCTTCACCAAGACCGATGCCGGTGCCTTCACCGCCCTGCGCCAGTGGATCCGCCGGCCCGACCGCCTTGCCGAGGATCCGTTCGGCAACCTGAGCGTGCGCGCCAACATGCACGCGGGTCGCAACTGGGACGATGCCACCGGCGAATCCGGTCCCGAGGATCCCGATCTCTCCCTGATCTCGGTGCAGACCCGCGAGGGCAAGCCGCTGGCGGTGCTGGGCAATTTCTCCATGCACTACTTCGGCGACCGCGATCTCAGCGCCGATTACTTCGGCCTCTTCTGCGAGGGCCTGAAGGCTCGGCTGGCGCCGGACTCCAACTTTGTCGGCCTGCTCTCCCACGGCTGCAGCGGCGACATCTACCGGGTCGATTACAAGGTGCCGGCCGCCGAGCGTCCGAACCCGACGATCGAAGCCTACGCCGACGGCCTGCTCGATCTCGCCGTGCAGGCGCTCGCCAAGGTCGAGCATCGGGACGACGTCGATCTCGCCATGGCCGAGGCGCGCCTGCCCATGGCCTACCGTGTGCCCGACAAGCAGCGTCTCGAGTGGGCGCAACGCATCGTCGCCGAGATGGGCGATCGCCCGGCGAAGACCCAAACCGAGGTCTATGCGCGCGAGCAGCTCATCCTGCATGAGCGCCAGAAGACCGAGGTCGTGGTGCAGGCCCTGCGCGTCGGCGACATCGCCATTGCCACCACGCCGACCGAGACCTACGCGATCACCGGTTTGAAGATCAAGGCGGCCAGTCCGCTGGTGAAGACGATGGTCATTGAGCTGGCCAACGGCGGCGACGGCTACATCCCGCCGCCGGAGATGCATGCCTGGGGCGGTTACAACACCTGGGCGGCGCGTTCGGCCGGCCTGGAGGTGCAGGCCGAACCGAAGATCACCCAGGCGGCCATTGGCCTGCTGGAAATTGTCAGCGCCGCGCCGCGCCGGCCTTGGCATCTCGGTGCCGGTCCGGCCACACGGGCGATCGCCGACCTGCAGCCGGCCGCCTACTGGCGTCTCAACGAGTTCAACGGCCCGCTGGCCGCCGATGCCAGTCCGCACGGCCGCGCCGCGGCCTACCTCGGCGGGATCGCCTACTCCCTCGACGGCCCGCCCTCCGACCGCTTCTGCGCCGCCGGCGAGATCAACCGCGCGCCGCATTTCGTCGAGGGCCGCCTGGCCGCGCAACTGCCCAGCCTGCAACAGGATTACAGCATCGCCCTGTGGCTCTGGAACGGCCTGCCCGACGGCGCCCGCGACGTCAGCGGCTGGTTCTATTCCCGCGATGTCGATCACGGCCTGAGCGCCTTCGGCGAGCACCTCGGGGTCGACGGCTCGGGTCGCCTGCTCTTCCAATCCGCCAAGGCCGCGCCGGTGACCGGTAAAACCGCGGTGCCGCGCTGGACCTGGCAGCAGGTCGTGCTGGTGCGCGAGGCGGAGACGGTGCGCATCTATCTCAACGGCAAACTGGAGATTGAAACCCAGGCGCCAAGCGCGCGCTTCCCGGACCTGTTCTTTGGCGGTCGCAGCGACCATGCGGCGAGCTGGGAGGGTCGGCTCGACGAGATCGCGGTGTTTGAGAAGGCGCTCAGCCGCGAGGACATCCAGCGGCTGGCGCAACCCTGAGCGGGCTCACTCGGCAGTCTTGAACACCGGCGCCAGCAGCTGCAGCAGGCTGCTGCGGGCGACGTAGAACACGTCGGGACCGGCATCGACACGACCGAAGTACAGGGCGGTGTCCATACCCTCCTGGGTTGGCGCAAAAATCAGCTTCGTCTCGCGGATGGGGCCGTCGTTGCGACCGGGCTCGCCGAGGGTGACCGCCACTTCCAGCGCCGGCGACTGCAGGGCGTGGATGGCGGCGCTGGCATCGGCCGACCAGTCCTGCACGTTGAACTTGGCCAGGCGACCCGCGAGCAGGTCGGCCTTCACCCGATCGATGAGCGGGGTGATGTCGCGGCCGGCGCGTTCGCCACTCCATTGGGCGGTGGTGGGATCGTACTTGAGCAGGATGGGCGGTGCCGTGCCCGCGGTGAGGCGGATGCTGCGCAGGGCGAACTGTGAGAAGCGCAGGGCGCCGAGGCCCTTCCATTTGATGGCGTCCTGCGGGATCGACGGCAGCAGCGAGGCCTCGATGCGGTAGACGCTGGGCTCGCCCTCGTACTTGGCGAAGAACTCACTGCCCTCGGCGTTTTTGCCGAAAAGCAACTGCTGGGGCGTGGCACCGACCTCCTGCCAGGCCACCTTGAGGAAGGGTTTGTCGAGGCCGTAGGGGCCGAGGTTGGCGGCGGAATCCGAGGTGAACTCGGCAATGGCGTGGGTGTTGAGCGCCTCAAAAAAACGCAGGATGCGCTCGCCGTTGGCGGCGACCTGGCGGTCGTTGCGACCGAGGAACCAGGAGTCGGCGCGTTTCTCGAGCACAATCTCCGGGAACAGCAGCGATTCGATGCGAACGGAGACAGCCCGATCCTCATCGATGCGCGCCAGCATGCGGTCGCGCAGGTCATTCGGCTGCGACCAAAGCTCCTGCAGGGATTTCGAGCGGACGACAAAGACCGGCTTGCGATGCGAACTGCTGGCGCGGGTCTCGGTGGCGTCCTTGGCGGGTTTGCTGAGCACGACCTCGTGGGCGGCGCCGTCCGCGTCGGTGACGGTGAGGCGCAGCTGCGTGCCGGGCGTGTCGGCCGGCTCGGCGGCGGCACCGGCCTCCAGCACCTCGGTGACCTCGAGGTTGAGCAGGGTGGAGAGCAGTTCACCGGCCTTCTCCTTGCTGGTGCGGCTGCTCAGCGGCTTGACCAGCATCCAGGGATGATTCTCGTCCTTGCGCGCCAGTTCGATCTGACCGCCGTTCTGGCCGAGCTTGAGTCCGGTGATGCGGCCTGCCGCCAGGCGCAGCAGCTTGCCGTCGCGCCACTCGGCCGGCTTGGCCTTGACCAGCTCCGGCAGGGCGGTGCGGGCGACGTAGTAGGCGGTCTCATCGGTGCGCCCGACCTGCCAGACGGAGACGTAGCTGGCGCCTTCGATGGGCGCAGGCGCCCCGAGACCGAGTTCAAGGATGCGCTTGTCGCCGGCGAAAAAGCGCAGGCGGTGGCGCGGCTGTTCCAACTGGGTCTTGGCCCAGCCGGAGGCATCGAATTCGGCGGCATGCACGCGCTGGATCCAGCCGATGCCGGGCACCTCACCGATGAGTTTGACGATGCGCTCCGGGTCGGCCAGATCCTCGAAGGGACGCGTCACGCGCCAGAGATTGTCGACCAGGGCCAGGCTGGCGCCGTCGCCACCGCTCGAATCGAGCTCGATGCGGGTGACCGCGCGGCGGTCGAACTTCACCGGTCCGCGGCGCATCTCATGCAGTTCGCGGGTCGAGGGAAAGTAGCGTTCCACGCCGAGGATCACCGCGCCCAGGGCGGCGGCCACGAGCAGGAGAAGCAGGGTGGTTCGCGGATGCATGGCAGACGAATCAGGAGGCGCGGCGCGAGGCCCAGATCATCAGGCCGAGCACGAGCACCAGCGCGGGAAAGATGCAGGTCGTCAGCCAGAAAATCAGCTCGCCCTGACGCGGGTCGAGCTGGATGCGGTAATGATGCTTCACCTTCGGCGTGATGCCGATCAGTCGCTCGCGGTTGAGCAGCCAGTTCAGGCTGGCGGCGACAAAATCGCGGTTCACCGCCAGCGCGCTCTTCTGGTCGAGCAGCGAGGCGTTGCCGACGACGATCATGCGGCAGCTGTCGACGCGCAGGGTTTCGTCGAGCACGCTGCCGCGCTCGACCGAGGCGGCCAGGAACAGGTTCTCGCGGGTATCCTCGGCGTCGGCCACCGGCAGTTCCTCGAGGTAGTTGCGCTCGCCCCAGTAGCGTTCGGAGGCGCCCATGAGCGGGTGCACGCGGATGTTCTGGTTTTCCAGGTGCGGATCGTCGAAGCGCAGCTGCAGCGACTGGGTCTGCCCGGGCAGGGTCGTGTTCGAGGTCGCCAGCGGCAGCGTGATGGCCGATTCGTTGTCGAACACCGCCTGCACGGAGAACTCCTTGCGGATGCCGGTGCTGGTGCTCTCGGCGTAGAGCACGCGGTCGGCGCGCGGCATCACGCCGTGCAGGCCGAGGAAGGCGTGCAGGCGCGGGGTTTCCGCCTCGGGATCGAGCAGCACGAGCAGGCCGGCGCGCTTGCCTTCCCAGTAGGTTTTCAGCATGCCCATCTCGCGCTCGGAGAAGTCGTAGCGCGCGCCGGACAGCACCACGCCGTCGGCATCCTCGGGCACGCGGTTCACCTCGGCCAGGTTGAGCGGCAGCAGCTGGAAATTCTGCTGGCGGCCCAGCTCGCCGAGCGCGGTCATGGCATCGACCAGGGCGCCCTCGGTGCGCGAGCCCTTGCCGACGACGAAGTAGAATTTGCGTTGATCGCCCTCGACCACGTTGATGATCGCCGAGGTCACCGCGTCCTCGCCGCGAAACTCGCGCACCGGTCGCACCGCCTCGGTGCCGGGCTCGCGCAGGATCATCTCCTCCTCGCGGATGAAGCGGGTGCGGTTGCCGCAGCGGATGAGCACGCCGTTCTGGTCCAGCGCCAGGCCGGTCTCAGCCTTGAGCGCCTCGGCGCGCTCGATGTCGCGCAGCGGATCGATGGAACGCACACGGATGCGGCCGCGACCGTTGGCACGGTACTGCTCGAGCAGGGCCTCAATGTCGCCATAGACCTTGGCGTCGCGGGCGAAGACATTGGCGATGAAAACATCGCGCGGCAGTCGCTCCAGATAATTGAGGGTGGCCGAACTGAGCGTGAAGCTCTGCTGCGGGCTGAGGTCCCAGCGCGTGTGATAGCGGTAGCTGAGGCGGTTGATTCCGGCGAAAAGGGCGATGGCCAGCAGTACCTGCACCAGCACGTTGGCGCCGATGCCCCAGCGGCCGGGCATGCGGGGCGGCGGGCTGGGGTCGGTGGCGGGCGCGGGATCGGTCATGCGTGGGGAAGAAGTCAACTAAGACCATTTGCCGGCGACTGACAACCGGCGACTGCGATTTCCCGGCGGCGAAAACAACAGACCCCGCCGGGGGCGGGGTCTGCGAAAACACTCTTCGAGTCGGGGCGATCAGCGCTTGGAGAACTGGAAGCGCTTGCGGGCGCCGGGGCGGCCGGGCTTCTTACGTTCCTTGGCGCGCGAGTCGCGGGTGAGCAGGCCGGCCTTCTTGAGGGTCGGGCGCAGCTCCGGGTTGACGGTGATGAGCGCGCGGGAGATGCCCATGCGCACGGCGCCGACCTGGCCGGTGATGCCACCGCCCTGAGCGTTGATGTTGAAATCGAACTGCTGACGGGTGTTGGTCAGGGCCAGCGGCGTCAGGATCTGGTTCTGCAGGGCGACGGGCGGGAAGTACTCCTCGAAGTCGCGGCCGTTGACGGTGATCGCGCCGGAGCCGTTGAGGATGTGGACGCGGACGACGGCGGTCTTGCGGCGGCCAGTGGCAGAGGTGAGGGGCTTGCTCATGAGCGGAGAGGGAGGAAAGGTCGCTGGACTCAGGCGATGGCGCAGGGCTGCGGGTTCTGGGAGCTGTGCGGATGCTCGGTGCCGGCGTAGACCTTCAGCTTGGTGACGATGGCGTTGCCGAGGCGGGTGTGCGGCACCATGCCCTTGACGGCGCGATAGACGAGTTCCTCGGGCTTGCGCTGGCGCAGCTTCTCGGCGCTCTCGATCTTCTGGTTGCCGATGTAGCCACCACGCTTGCTGGTGTACACCTTCTGCTGCTCCTTGCGGCCGGTCAGCACCACCTTGTCGGCATTGATGACCACGACGAAGTCGCCGGTGTCAACGTGCGGGGTGAAGGTCGGGCGGGTCTTGCCGCGGATCAGGTTGGCGGCGGTCACGGCGACCTGGCCCAGGACCTTGTCCTTGGCGTCGATGACCCACCACTGGCGGTTCACGTCCTGAGCTTTGGCGGAGAATGTTTTCATGTCGAGGGTGCTTGAGGTGGGGCGCCGGCCAACCCCCGAAACGGGAGACCTGCCAACGCAGAAATGAGGGCCGTGAGAGTAGAAGTCAGGCGGCGGGTGTCAACTGGAAAGTCAGCTTATTCGCACGCTTGCCGCTTGCGGGCGTCGCCCCCCCATGATAGCGAGACGGCTCAACCCCCATTTCGCCGCCCAGGCACCCATGAAAGCCCAGCAACTCCTCCAGGCCATTGGCCCCGAACTCAGCCAGCAGATCATCCAGTACGTCCAGAACGACGAGCGCCCGGCCTACCGCGCCCTCATCCAGAACCTGGCCCAGCAGCGCAAGCTGCGCCCCCAGTTCATCCTGGAAAAATCCCGCGCCAAGCAGGCCGAATGGCTGCTCGCCCAGCTCAACCTGAAGGTCAATGACCCGATCGCCGAGCAGCTCCTGCAGATCTGGCTGCTGAAATCCCAGGGCGGCATGCTCACCACCTTCCTCGATGCCGTCGGCATCGCCCACGACGGCAAGGGCCAGGTCGAGGACCTGCCCGAGGAAATCGCCGAGGACAAGGCCGCCGCCGGCATCGACGCCCTGCTCGCCGCCTATCCGCCCAAGCAGGCGGCCCTTTACCTGTACATGTTCCAGCTGCAGAAACCCGGCGGTTGGGAGGGTCTGGGCAAGGCCATCGCCGCCCGCCCGGAAGTCCAACTCCAGGCCTGATTCCGCCATGAAACTCCGCTCCAGTCGTGTCCTCCGCGAGGTCCGCGCCGGCCGCCCGGCCACCGTCCTCAAGCTCAACCTCAACGATCCGCGCATTGTCGAGATGGCCGGCCTCGCCGGCGCCAGCGCGGTCTGGCTCTGCAACGAGCACGTGCCGAACGACTGGACCAACCTCGAACACCAGGTGCGCGCCGCCAAGCTGCACGACATGGACACCATCGTCCGCGTCAGCAAGGGCTCGTACAGCGAGTACGTCAAACCCTTCGAGCTCGATGCCACCGGCATCATGGTGCCGCACGTCAGCAGCGCCGACGAGGCGCGTCACATCGTCGACATGGTGCGCTGTCACCCGCTCGGCCGCCGGGCGATGGACGGCGGCAACATGGACGGCGCGTTCTGCCAGATCCCGCTCGCCGACTACGCCCACCAGAACAACACCGAACGCTTCGTCATCCTGCAGATCGAATCGCCGGAAGCCCTCGAACAGGTCGAGGCCATCGCCGCCGTGCCCGGCTTCGACATGCTGCTGTTCGGCGCCGGCGACTTCAGCCACCGCATCGGCAAGCTCGGTCAGGCCACCGATCCGGAGGTCGTCGCCGCCCGCAAGCGCGTCGCCGCCGCCGCCCTCAAAAACGGCAAATTTGTCGCCGTCGCCTCGCTCTACGGCCAGAAGGACGAGGTCATGGCCGAGGGCAGCCTGGTGGTCACCCTCGGTGCCGATGTGCTCGCCCTTGGCGACGCCTTCCGGCAACTGGTCGGTGGCTTCCAGCCGCAGGCCGCCGGAGCACGTGCCGAATCGGTCTACCGCTGAGCCCCCAACGCGGCTTGAATCCGGCCCCGGAAGGGTTATGCTACCTTTTCGCATGCGTTCCGTCCTCCGCCTCCTCCTTGCCGGCTGCCTGGCGCTCGCCGCCTGCACCAGCAGTACCGTGCCGGGCCCGGAAGAACTCGATGCCGTCGAACGCCAGGTGCGCGCCCAGCATCAGGCGGACTACGCGGAACTGGAGCGCCGGCGCCAGTCGGGCGAACTTGATGCCGAATCCCATCGCGAAGCCCTAGCCGCGCTCGACAAGCGCGTGCGCAACGAGGTCGACACCCGCCTGTGGAGCCGCCATGCGCTGGCGCAGAGCGAGCTGAAAGCCAACGACATCCCGACCCCCGACCGGCCGGTGGCGCTCGCCCCTCCCGGGGTCGGCACCCTGCAGAACAGCCTGTACAACAGCCAGCGCCAGACCGGCATGGGCAGTCAGCTCATGGGCAATTTCCTGCGCGACTCGGGCGGTGCCAACTTCAACAGCACCCGCGCCGGCACCGTTTACGATCCTCCATGAACTGGAATGCGGCCACTGCCGAGCGGCTGATGCGGGTCGCCGACACGGTCATTGCCGGCACTCGTCGCCGTCTGCCCGAACCGATCCGCCGCGCGGCCGAGGCCTGCGTGACCGAGACCGAACTCATGGCCGACTGCCTCGATGCGGAGGAGGCGATCGACGAGGATCTGCTCGGCCTGTTTGAAGGCTGCTCACTGGCCGATGGCGAGCCGGAAATGCCCGGCCACCTGCCGCGCATCCGCCTCTTTCTCGACAACCTCTGGGATCATGCCGAGGGCGACATGAGCGTCTTCCGCGAGGAGGTGCGCATCACCTGGCTGCACGAACTCGGCCACTACCTCGGCCTCGACGAAGACCAGGTGGCGGCACTCGGGCTGGCCTGATTCAGCCGCGCACCTGTCCGTCGCCGTCGATGAGGTACTTGTAGCTGCACAGCTCGGCCAGACCCATCGGCCCGCGCGCATGCAGCTTGTCGGTGCTGATGCCGATCTCCGCACCGAAGCCGAACTCGCCACCGTCGTTGAAGCGGGTGCTGGCATTGTGCAGGACCACGGCGCTGTCGACCTCGTGCTGGAAACGCTCGGCCGCCGCGCGATCGCGGGTGACAATGCTGTCGGTGTGATGCGAGCCGTGGCGGTTGATGTGGGAGATGGCCTCGTCGAGGCCGGCCACGGTCTTCACCGCCAGCACCAGTTCCAGGTACTCGGTGTCCCAGTCGCTCTCCAGCACCGGCACCGAGGGCACGCCGAGCAGGCCGCGCGCGGCATCGTCGGCACGGATCTCCACGCGCGACTCGGCAAGCCGGCGCCCCACCAGCGGGTAGAAGGCCGCCGCGGCGTCGCGATGGACCAGCAGGGTTTCGAGGGCGTTGCAGACACCGGGCTTCTGGCACTTCGAATTGACGACGATGTTGGCCGCCATCTCCAGGTCGGCATCGGCATGCACGTAGACGTGGCAGACGCCGTCGTAGTGCTTGATGACCGGCATGCGCGCGCAAGCCACCACCTTCTCGATCAGCCCCTTGCCGCCGCGCGGGATGATCAGGTCGAGGTACTGGTCCATGCGCGCCAGGTGCTCGACGCTGGCGCGGTCGGTGAACGGGATGAGCTGGACGCTGTGCGCCGGCAACCCGGCGCGTTCACCGCCGGCCTGCAGGGCCGAGGCGAGGGCGACATTTGAATGAATCGCCTCACTGCCGCCGCGCAGCAGGGTGGCGTTGCCGGTCTTGAAGCAGAGCGAGGCGGCGTCGGTGGTGACGTTCGGCCGCGACTCGAAAATGATGCCGATGACACCGATCGGCACGCGCACCTTGCGCAGGCGCAGGCCGTTCGGCCGCGTCCATTCGGCGAGCTGCTCGCCGACCGGATCCGGCAGGGTGGCCACCTCGCGCACGGCGGCGGCGACGGCGGCTAGGCGCTTGGGATCGAGCGTCAGACGGTCGATCATGGCGGAACTGAGGCCGTTTTCGCGGGCGCGCGCCAGGTCCCTGGCGTTGGCCTCGAGGATGCCCGCCTGGCGGGCGTCAATCTCGTCGGCCATGGCCAGCAGGATGGCGTTCTTCTGCGCCGTCGTCAGCTTGACCAGCTCGTGGGCGGCCGCGCGTGCGCGCCGGCCCATTTCCAGAAGGGTCTGTTGG
>JAEYYS010000423.1 GCA_023428335.1 Verrucomicrobiota bacterium
CGCCAGTTCCCGCCGCGCCAGTTGGTTTTGTTGACCGGCGACCGACCGGAGATCCATGCCCTGGCCGTCGAGCTCGGCGTGCGCTGCCTCGTTGTCACCGGTGGCTTCATGCCCAGCGACAGCCTGCTGCGTGAGGCGGAGGCCAAGGGCGTCAGTGTCATCACCGCCTCCCAGGACACCGCCAGCGCCTCCCAGCTCATCCGCTTTTCGCGCCCCATCGCCGAGGCCCTGCACGATGGTTTCCTGTCGTTCGGCTCACGCACACCACTGCGCGAAATCATCCACGCCGTGCACGATTCCCATCAGCCGCTGTTTCCCGTCGTCGACGAGGAGAGCGGCCGCCTCGAGGGTGTGTTTTCCAAGTCCGACCTCGTCGAGGTGCCGCGCACCCGCCTGGTGTTGGTCGATCACAACGAGTTCTCCCAGGCCGTTGCCGGCGCCGATGAGGCGGAGATCGTCGAGGTCATCGATCACCACCGCCTGAGTGGCAACCTGCGCACCCAGGAACCGGTGCGCTTCATCAACGAACCGGTTGGCAGCACCAGCACCATTGTCGGCATCATGTTCCGCATGCGCGGCCTGACGCCCGACAAGGGCACCGCCATCTGCCTCTGCGCCGGCCTGATCTCCGACACCCTGCACCTGACCAGTCCGACCAGCACCGCCACCGATCGCGAGATCTTGGACTGGCTGGCCGGCATCGCCGGTCTGGACGCGGCGCAGTTTGTGAAGGACTTCTTTGCCGCCGGCTCCCTGCTGCGCGAGGCGACCCCGGCGCGTGCCATTGAGGGCGACCGCAAGGTGTTCGAGGAAAACGGCTGGCGCATCAGCATCAGCCAGATCGAGGAGATGGGCTTGGGCGAATTCTGGAAGCAGCAGGCCGCTTTGCACGAGGCGCTCACCTCCCTGTGCGAGGCGCACCGCCTGAACTTCGCCTGCCTGATGGTGACCGACATCACCGCCCACCACAGCGTCCTGCTGGTGGCCGGCGATGCCCGCGTCGAGCGCGCCCTCGCCGCCGATTATCCGACCCGGGCACCCCAGGTTTTCGACCTGCCCGGCGTGGTCAGCCGCAAGAAGCAGCTCTTTCCGTACCTGAGCAGCCTCGTCGGCAAGCTGACGCCGCCGTGATCAGCGCGCCGCCTTGATCTCATCCCAGACCTTCGTCCATTTGGCGAGGTCGGGACCGAGGTTTTCGATCACTTCGCTGCGGGCCTTGACCTCTTCGGGAATGGTGATGGCCGGGTTGGCGAGGAAGCCGGCACTGACGCGCTTCAGGGCCTCGGGATTCGGGCAGACGTAGCCGAGCCATTCCATGTTTTCGGCGGCGACCTCGGGATCGAGCAGGTGGTTGATGAACTTCAGCGCCAGGTCTGGCCGTGGTGCGCTTTTCGGGATCACCATTTCATCGCAGCCGATGCTGACGCCCTCCTTCGGCACGAGGATCTGCACGCGCGGGTTTTCCTGCGCCACCTGGAAGAGGTCGCCGCTGTAGCCATGCACGAGCAGGAATTCGCCCGAGTCGATGCCGGCCTTGTAGCCCTCGTTGTCGAATTTGGCGATGTGCTGCTTCCAGCGCAGGACGACATCGCGCGCGGTGGCGAGTTCGGTCTCGCTGCGCGAGTTGAGGCTGTGGCCGAGCGACTTCAGCGCGGCACCCAGCGTCTCGCGCATGTCGTCGAGCAGCACCGCGCGCCGGCCGAGATCGGTGCGGTCGAACATGGCCCAGCTCGGCTGGCCCTCGCGCAGGCGGTCGCTGCGACAGGCGATGACGCCGTAGCCGATCGTGTAGGGCACGGCGAAGCGCATCTCGCGGTCCTTGACCTTGGCGAGCACGGCGCGGTCGATGTGCTTCAGGTTGGGCAGGCTGGCAGGGTCGAGCGGCGTCAGCAGATCGTCCTGCTGGAGCAGTTCGACCATGTAGCTGGTGGGGAAAACCAGGTCGTAGCCCCTGGCCCCGGCCTTCAGTCGCGCATGCAGGCTCTCGTTGGAATCGAAGGTGTCGATGACGACGCGGCAGTCATGATCGGCCTCGAAGCGCTCGACCGCCTCCGGGCTGAGGTAGTCGGCCCAGGTGTAGACATGCAGGACATCGGCGGCGCCGACCGGCAGGCAGGCGAGCAGGGCGGCGAGGAGCGGGGCGGTTTTCATGGCGGCGCGGTCGGGCGCCGGCCCAGGCGCAGGCTGAGCGCGGCGGCGAGGAAGGTGGCGCAGAGCAGCAGGGTGCTCAAGGCGTTGATGACCGGCAGGCTGCGACTGGTCTTCATCATGCTGGCGATGCGCAGCGGCAGGGTCGTGCTGCCCGGGCCGGCGACGAAGAAGGTGATGACGAAATCGTCCATCGACAGGGTGAAGGCGAGCAGGGCGCCGGCGAGCATGCCCGGCAGCAGCAGGGGCAGGACGACACGGCGTGCTGCCTGCCAGGGGCTGGCGCCGAGGTCGCGCGCGGCGTCGAGCAGGTGGGGATCAAAACCGCGCAGGCGGCCGAGCACGACCATGGCCACGTAGCTGATGCTGAACGTCACATGGGCGATCCAGATCGTCAGCGGGCCGGTGGGCAGGTGCAGGGCGGTGAACAGCGACAGCAGGGCCATGCCCATGAGCAGTTCCGGCAATGCCAGCGGCAGCACGAGCAGGCCTCGGTGGACGGTCTGCAGGCGGCCGCGATAGCGGTGCAGCGACCAGGCCGCCAGGGTGCCGAGCAGCGTTGCCGCCAGCGTCGAGGCGATCGCCAGTTGCAGGCTGAGGAAGAAGGCTTCCCAGACTTCATCCGCCTGCCAGAGTCGCTCATACCACTGCCAGGTGAAACCCTCCCAAGTGCCGCCGAAGCGCGAGGCATTGAACGAGTTCAAGACCAGCATGACCAGCGGCGCCTGGAGGAAGGCGAGAACGAGGACGGTGAGAACCGCCGGCAGGCGCGAACGTTTCATGCTTTCACCTCCTGTTGGGTGCGCCTCTGTCGCCAGGCCTGCGTGAGCAGGAGGACCAGCACCGCCAGCAGCAGCAGGCCGGCAAGCGCGGCGGCCTCGGGCAGGTTGCGATCGCTGAACACCCGCTGGACGATGCGGTTGCCCATCATTTCCTGGTCGGTGCCGCCGACGAGTTGCGGCACCACATACTGGCCGAGGCAGCCGGTGAACACCAGCAGGGCACCGGCAGCGATGCCGCCGCGCACGCCGGGCACAAGCACGCGCCAGAAGGCCCGCCACGGACCGGCGCCAAGGTCGCGCGCGGCTTCGAGCAGGCCGAAGTCGAACTTTTCCGCCGCGGCATAGACCGGCAGGAGGGCGAAGGGCAGGTGCACGTAGACCAGCACGGCCAGCACTGCGCCGTCGCGGTAGAGCAGCATGCCGTCCGCGGCCAGCAAGCCCCAGTCCTGCAGCCAGCGCGTCAGTACGCCATCAGGATGCAGCAGGCTTTTCCAGGCGAAAACACGGATGAGGAAGTTGGTCAGGAAGGGCAGGATGATGAGCAGCAAGACCCAGTCCTGGCGGCGTCGGGGCAGCCGGGCCACGCAACAGCCGACCGGCAGGGCCAGCAGCAGGCAGAGGCCGGTGGCGGTCGCGCTCAGCCAGAGCGTGCGCCAGCCAAGCGGCAGCAGGGAGGGATCGGCGAGGGCGCGCACGGCGTCGAGGCTCCAGCCGTTGTCGAGTCCGCCGTGCAGGTCGGCCGGGCGGAAGGCGGCGGTCAGGATGAGGCCGGTCGGCAGGGCGAAGAAGGCCGCCAGCCAGAGCAGGGAAGGGGCCGTCAGCAGCCACTCGGCAAGGCGTTGGCGCGCGGGTCTCATGGGGCGGCCTCCGGCAGCAGGCACAGGCCCGCGGGGGCCAGTTCCAGGCGCACGGCGGCGCCGCGTGCGAAAACCGGCGGGCCGGCTTGCTGGGCCTGCCAGCGCTGGCCCTCGGCCTCGATCCAGTAACGGGTGAAGGCGCCGCCGTAGACGGCTTCGGCAACGCGCCACGGGGTGGGCGCATCGGTCGCCCCAAGCCGCACGTGCTCGGGTCGCACGCTCAGGCGCACGCTGCTGCCGACGGTTCGAGAGGCATTGTCGGGCACTGCCGCGAGCAGGCCGCCAGCCAGGCGCACGCCGCCTGTTTCCATTCGGCCATCGACCAGATTGGTGTCGCCAATGAAGGCAGCGACAAAGGCTGAGGTGGGTTGCTGGTAGAGTCGTTCCGGCGTGTCCACCTGCTCGACGCGGCCCTCGTTCAGCACGGCGATGCGGTGGCTCAGGCTCATCGCCTCGGTCTGGTCGTGGGTGACGTAGAGAAAGGTGGTGCCGACCTCGCGGTGCAGGGCGGCCAGCTCGACGAGCAGGTGCTGGCGCAGTTTCAGGTCGAGGGCGGCGAGCGGCTCGTCGAGCAGCAGCAGGCGCGGCCGATTGATGAGGGCGCGGGCCAGGGCGGCACGCTGTTTTTGACCGCCGCTGAGCTGGTCAGGTCGCTGGTCCGCGTGCGTTTCGAGGCGCACCAGGGCCAGCATGCGGTCGACCGCCCCGCGCACCTCCTGGCGGGGCCAGCCGGCGAGGCGCGGTCCGAAGGCGAGGTTGTCGCGCACGCTGAGATGTGGAAACAGCGCGTAATTTTGAAACACCGTGTTCACCGGTCGCCGCTCGGGTGGCAGCGCAGTGAGGTCCTTTCCCGCGAGGTGAATGCGGCCGGCATCGGGTGTGTCGAAGCCGGCGAGCAGGCGCAGCAGGGTGGTCTTGCCACAGCCGCTTGGGCCGAGCAGGGAAAAGATCTCGCCCTCGCGGATCGACAAGCTGACGCCGTCGAGCGCGCGCTGCGCGCCGAAGCTCTTGCGCACGGCGTCGATGACCAGAAAGTCGTCCATGCGCCATGCTTGGCGGAAAAGCGCGCCGCTGCAACTGCCGGAGCAAAGCTCGCCTGGTTGGGAAAAAAGTGGCTGCGGCTTAAGCCGCAAGGAATGGGGGCTGACAACCCAGGCCAGACCAGGCGAGCAGTCTGCGCCATGCTCGCGCCCCCGGGAACTTCCGAGCGGGCCGGCTCAAGCCAGTAGCACCCCCGAGGCGGGTGCAGATTTCCATTGCCAGCCGGACGCGCATGTTGAAAATCACTTCGTCCGCGCGGCGGACGCCAACAAACCTCCTACCGATCATCACCCTCATGGGCAGACCCGTCACTCTCTTCACCGGCCAGTGGGCCGACCTTCCCCTGGACACCATGCTGCAGAAGGCCAAGGCTTTTGGCTACGACGGCGTGGAACTCGCCTGCTGGGGCGATCACTTCGAAGTGGAAAAAGCCGATCAGGCCTATTGCGATGCCAAGCGCGCCAAGCTCAAGGCCGCCGGCCTGCAGTGCCATGCCATCTCCACCCACCTGGTCGGTCAGGCGGTCTGCGACAACATCGACGCCCGCCATGCCCAGATCCTGCCGGCCGCCATCTATGGTGACGGCGATCCCGAGGGCGTGCGCCAGCGCGCCGCCGAGGAACTGATCAAGACCGCGCACGCGGCCAAGCGCTTTGGCGTCAGTGTGGTCAACGGCTTCACCGGCAGCTCGATCTGGCACCTCGTCTATTCCTTCCCGCCGAACCTGCCCGGCCAGATCGACGCCGGTTACGCCGACTTCGCCAAGCGTTTCAAGCCGATCCTCGACGAGTACCAGAAGCTCGGCGTGCGCTACGCGCTGGAGGTGCATCCGACCGAGATCGCCTTTGACATCGCCAGCGCCGAGCGCGCCCTGCAGGCGGTCGATTACCATCCCGCCTTCGGCTTCAACTACGACCCCAGCCACTTCGGTTACCAGGGTGTCGATTACGTGAAGTTCATCTACAAGTTCAGCGACCGCATCTTCCATGTGCACATGAAGGATGTGGCCTGGAACTTGAGCGGCGACGCCGGCGTCTTCGGCGGTCATGTCGATTTCCACAAGCCGACCCGCTACTGGGACTTCAAGTCGGTCGGCCGCGGCGACATCAAGTTCGAGCGCATCATCCGCGCGCTCAACGACATCGAGTACGGCGGTCCGCTCAGCGTCGAATGGGAGGATGGCGCCATGGACCGCGAGTTCGGTGCTGCGGAATCCGCCGCCTACGTCAAGAAGCTCGATTTCCCGCCCTCGAAGATCATCTTTGACGCGCAGTTCGCCGAGAACAGCAAGTGATCCCGCGCGGCTGTGTCCGCCATGACAGGCCTCCGGCCGCCCCAGTCGGCGCCGGAGGCCGCTTTCTGCCACCATGAAATTTTCCCTCTCCCTCTGCCTGTTTGCGGCGGTGCTCGGCCTGGAGCCGTTGCTGGCGGCCGATCCAGATCCCGTGGCCGCGGCCATGGAACCCTTTGTTCAGGAGGGGCAGATCGCCGGCGCAGTCACGCTCGTCGCGCGCAAGGAGGAGGTGCTCAGCCTGCAGGCGGTCGGCTTTCAGGACCTGGAGAAACGCACGCCGATGGCGACCGACAGCCTGTTCTGGATCGCCTCGATGACCAAGCCGGTCACCGCCCTTGCCGTGCTCATGCTGCATGATGACCGCCGCCTCGACATCGACGACCCGGTCGAAAAATACCTTCCGGAGTTCAAGGGCCAGCTCGTGGTGCGGGAGAAGAAGGACGACACCCTCTTGCTTGGCCAGCCCGCGCGGCTGCTCACCCTGAAGGATCTGCTCACCCACACCGGTGGCGTCACCGGCAATCCCAGAGTCGAATCCGGAGCCCTCGATGCACGCTCACTGCGCGAGTCGACCCTGATTTATGCCCTGACGCCGCTGCAGTTTGAGCCGGGCAAGCGCTGGGCTTATTCGAACCCCGGCATCAACACCCTTGGCCGGATCATTGAGGTGGTCACTGGTGAGGACTATGCCAAGGCCCTTGATCGCCTCGTTTTCCGCCCATTGGCCATGCGCAACACAACCTTCTGGCCCGACAAAAAGCGCTTGGAAAAACTCGCTGTTTCCTACCAGGCCGGCCCGGATGGCAAACTCGTGCCCGCGGAGATTCGCTACCTGACATCGCCCTACTCTGACAGGAAGCGTTCGCCGCTTGCTGCCGGCGGGCTGTTTTCCACCGCCGAAGACCTGAACAAACTGTATTTCATGCTGGTCAATGGGGGCGAGGCGAACCGGCGGCGCCATCTTTCCAAAGAGACGCTGGCGCGCATGTTTGAAAACCACACCGGCGACCTCAAGGCCGGTTTTGTCGAGGGTATGGGCATGGGCCTGGGCGTGCAGGTGGTGCTGCGGCCCACCGGTGTCACTGCCAAGCTGCGTGCTGGCACCGTCGGTCACGGTGGCGCCCACGGTACTCAAGGCTGGTTCGATCCGGCGAGTGGTGCCATCCAGATCCTGCTCATCCAACGCGCCGGCCTGCCCAATGGCGATGCTTCGCCCATGCGCCAGGCCTTCCACGAGGCGGCGGTGCGCCTGCTCGACCAGACTCCGGCGGTCCCGACCGAATGACGGGCGCGTTCCCGCTTGAAAACCTGTGCCACACCCATCGTTGATTTCCTGAACCCCGATTTTCTGCCATGATCTCCACCAACCGCCGTCGTTTTCTCCGCCACAGCGTCCTCGCTGCCACCGCCGTCTCCGCCTCGCGCGTTCTCGGCGCCAATGACAAAATCCGTGTCGGCTTCATCGGCCTGGGGGGGCGCGGCATGGGCTCGGCGGCCTGGTTTGCCAAGATCCCGGGTGTTGAGGTCGCCTACCTGTGCGATGCCGACACCGAGGTCATTGCCCGCGCCAAGCAGAAGTATCCGCAGGCCAAGACCGCCCAGGATTTGCGCAAGGTCATTGAGGATCCGGAGATCGACGCCGTGGTGGTCTCCACTGGCAACCACTGGCACGTGCTCGCCTCGATCTGGGCCTGCCAGGCGGGCAAGGACGTTTACGTCGAAAAGCCGGTCTCCCACAATGTCTGGGAAGGCCGCAAGCTGGTCGAGGCGGCACGCAAGTACAACCGCATCGTTCAGGGGGGTACCCAGCAGCGCAGCGACCCCTTCCATCTGGAATTGAAGGCCTACCTGGATTCCGGCGTGCTCGGCAAGGTCAAGTACGTGCGCCTCAACCACTACGGCATGCGCGCCAGCATCGGCAAGGTCGCGCAGCCGATCACGCCGCCGGCGAGCGTCGACTACAACCTCTGGCTCGGACCGGCCCAGGACGAACCCATCTACCGCCCGAAGTTCCACTACGACTGGCACTGGGTCTGGAACACTGGCAATGGCGAACTCGGCAACTGGGGGCCGCACATCATCGACGACCTGCGCAACATTGTCTTCCGTGACAAGATCAGCCTGCCCAAGCGGGTGCTGGCCGGCGGCGGGCGCTACGGCTGGGATGACGCCGGCGAGACGCCGAACACCCACTTCCTGTACATCGACACCGGCGATATCCCCGTGGTCATGGACATTCACAACCTGCCGCGCCAGAAGGGCATGAAGGCGGGCGACGTCTACCGTCGCCGCCGCACCAGTGCCTTCCTCGTCATCGAATGCGAGGGCGGTTATTATGCCGGCAGCCGAGGCGGCGGTTCTGCGCATGATCCCGAGGGCAAGGTGATCCAGCGCTTCCGCGGCGACGGCGGTGGCGGTCACGCGGCGAACTTCATCGAGGCCATGCGCAGTCGCAAGACCGCCGACCTCAATGGAGAGATCGAGCAGATCCATTACTCCAGCGCCTGGTGCCACCTCGGCAACCTGTCCTGGCGCCTCGGCCAGAACGGCGACCTCGATCAGGCCAAGGCTCAGCTCAAGGATTTCGAACCCTGGCAGCACGTCATCGACGACCTGCCCGCCCACCTGGCTGCCAACGAGGTGACGCTCAAATCCGGTGACCTGCGTGTCGGTCGTTTGCTCGAGATTGACGCCGCCAAGGAGACGTTCATCGGCGACTCCGCCACGCCCGAGGCACTTGCCCTGCTCAAGCGCGAGTATCGCAAGGGCTTTGAAGTGCCCGAGCAGGTTTGATCCCGCATCAACCTGCGCTTCGAATGCAGCGACATCGGCGGCAAGGCGCGCGGCGCGCCAAATGTCGAAATGCTTGCCTATGCCACGGCGTTGAAGTTTCGCCCCGAACGGACTTCCGGCGAAGCCGCCCGCGGCGCCTGAGCGCCCTTGCTCCGGCGCGGTGGCGCGTCTACTCTCCGCGCCCCTCATGAACCCCCAGACCGAGACCACCCTGCGCTTTGCCGGCGAGTATCCCGCCCCGGCCGTGTGGGCGGTTGCCCTGGGGCTGGCCTTGCTGATGGGGCTCCTGTATCGACGCGAGGCGCGCCAGCATCCCGGGCCCCTGTCCTGGTTGCCGGGACTGCTGCGCTCGTTGGCCGTGTTCCTGCTCGTGCTGGCCCTGTCCGGGCCGGTGCTGCGCCATGAGACGACGCGCCGCCAGCTCGGACGTGTCATCTTTGCGGTCGACGCCTCGGCGAGCATGAAGCTGGAGGATGAACCGGCCGCCGCAGCGCCCGAACAGGCTTCCGCTGGCAGCCGTTATGAGCGCGCGGAAAAGTTGCTGCTGGGGGGAGCCTCGCCGCTGCTGCGCAAAATCACCGAAAGTCAGGATGCCGAGCTTGTCCTGCTGCGCGGCGCGCAGGCGCAGCGCCTCTGGTGGCAGCGCCAGGGCGGCAAGGACACGCCCGGGCCACTGCCCGCGGCCTTCGACCTGCCGCCGGACGCGCCGCTCACCAACCTCGATGCCGCGGCGCGCGAGGCGCTTGGCGAACTGGCGCCGGGCACCGCGCTGGTTTTGCTCAGCGACGGTCAGCACAATTCGACCGGTTCGCCGGAGGAATTTGCGGGGGCCATGAAGGAGGCGGGTGTGCCGGTGTTCACCATCGGCTTCGGCGTCGAGACACCGCCGCCCGACCTCAGCGTGTTGAATGTCGTCACCGCCGAGTCGGTGTTTGCTGAGGAGAACCTGCTCGGGCGCGTCATCCTTGGCGACAGCCTGCCTACCGGTACCCCCTGCAACCTGCGCGTGACCAGCGGCGGGCGTGTGCTCTGGGAGCGCAACTTCAGTGCCGAGGGACGCGGTGAGCGTCGCTTCGACTTTGGTTTCCCGGTCAAGGATCTGCCGCCTGCGCCGGCAACCGAGCGCGACAAGACGCTGCGCCTGATCAGCGTGCAGGCCTCGGTGGTCGGCGAACGCGCCGGCATTGAGAAGACACGCGCCAACAACAGCCGCGAGGTGGCCCTGCACCTGCTCAGTCGCAAGCGCAAGGTGCTGCTGCTCGACGGTCGACCGCGCTGGGAGACGCGTTACATCCACAACCACTTCGACCGCGACGAACGCTGGCAGGTCAGTTTGTTGATCGATGATCACGCCGAGCCGGCCGCAAGCGGCGCCTTGCAGCAGGGGTTCCCGAAAACGCGCGAGGCGTTGTTCAGCCATGACCTCGTCATCCTCGGCGATGCCGCGCCCGGGCGCTTCAGCGCCACCCAGCTCGACTGGCTGCTCGAATTTGTCGAGAAACGCGGCGGCGGTTTGATCCTGATCGACGGTGCGCGCGGTCATTTGCGTGCTTGGGCCGCTGGCAAGACCGCGTCACTCGTACCGGTGCTGTGGTCCGGTGCCGCGGCGCCGGCCGCCGAGGGGTGGTCGCTAAGGTTGACGCCCGAGGGCGAAAGCCAGGCCGCGCTGCGGTTGAGCGAATCCGCCAGTGCCAACAGCGGGCTGTGGCCCGAACTGCCCGAATTGCGTTGGGCGGCACCGGCGGTGGCCCAGCCCGGGGCTCAGACGCTGGCGGTCTTCGGCAGCCGCGGCAGCAACGCCGCGCCGCCGGCCGTCGTCTTCCGACCGATGGGCGCGGGGGCGGTGCTGTACCTGGCCAGCGACGAACTCTGGCGCTGGCGTTATCAGGTGGCCGATCTCTACCACCAGCGCCTGTGGATGCAGCTCGCCGCCTGGATCGCCGCACCGCCCTTCCAGGTCGAGGACGCTCAAGCCGCGATTGGCAGCGACCGCCTGCGCTACCAGCCGGGTGAGACCGCGGAAATTCGCGTGCGCCTGGGCGACGCTTCGGGGGCACCGAGCGAGGGCGCCCAGGCGGTGCTGCTGCATGAGGGACGCGAGGTGGCGGTGCTGCCGCTGGAGGCCGATCCCACCCACTTTGGCATCCTGCGCGCCGTCACGCCGCCGCTCAAGGCCGGCGCTTACGAGATTGCCGTTGCGGCAGGACCCTCCGCGCCGCGCGGCGACCTGCGCCTGTCGCTGCGCGTGGCCGATGCCGGCAATGCCGAGTGGGCCAGCCTGACGCTCAACCGGCCGCTGCTGGAGTCGATGGCCAACCTGTCGGGCGGCCGTTTCCTGCGTGAGGAACAGGCAGCCACCGATCTGCCCACCCTGCTGCAGGCGGTCGATCGTCGCCAGACCACCGTGCGCGAAACCGTGCTCTGGTCGAGCTGGTGGTGGTTCGGCGCGGTGCTCAGTTTGCTCACCGCCGAGTGGCTGCTGCGCAAGCGCCTGCGCCTGGTTTGATTGCGGCAGCGATCCAGGGGCCGGCCGCTTTAGGACTCGGCCTTGCCGAAGAACATCATGTGCTGCCAGGGCAGGCCGTCGAATTCGCGCGCGAGTTTGAAGCCGTTGAGGCCGAGTTCCTTCAGAATCTGAGCCTTGCTCATCTTGTGCTCGGGCTTGATCGGCACGGTCTCATCCTCGGCGCGGAATTCGACGAAGACGGCGAGCCCGTCCGGCTTCAGCGCCTTGCGGATGCCTGCAAGCATTTCCGCCGGATGCGAGAATTCGTGGTAGACATCGACCAGCAGGATGAGGTCGCAGGAATCGGCCGGGATCTTCGGATCGAGCGGTGTGTTGACGATGCACTCGATGTTGTCGAGGCTGCGGCCCTCGGCGCGCTGGCGCAGCAGATCGAGCATCTCGGGTTGGATGTCGACGGCATACACCTTGCCCTCTGGGCCAACCTTTTCGGCGATCGGCAGGGTGTGGTAGCCGTTGCCACTGCCGAGGTCGCAGACGGTCATGCCGGGCTTGACGCCGAGTTCCTCGCGCATGCGCGTGGTTGCCTCCTCGCGCTCGCGCTTGTTTCGGATCAACCAGCCGGCGCCCTGCCAGTGCATCGTCTGGGCGATGACCCGGCCCTCATAAACGGCGGGTGGCGGCGCCGCTTCCTGGGCGACGAGCAGGCAGGGCAGGAAAAGCAGGATCAAGCGGCGCATGGCAGGGTCATTCTCCGGGCGGCGGGCGGATCTGCCACTGTTTTTCCGGCCAGGTCAGGTTTTTGGCGGTGGTCGCCGGGAAGTCCCAGGCGGTGGCGTCGGCGCTGTACAACAC
>JAEYYS010000437.1 GCA_023428335.1 Verrucomicrobiota bacterium
GCCAGATCCCGCTGGCCAAACACGGGCTGCTCTATGCGGGAGCCGGCTATCATTACGGACCGCTGTACGCGATCCGGCCGGGGGCGCAGGGCGACATCACCCTGCCGGCAGGCGAGACCAGCAGTGACTGGGTGGCCTGGTCGCAGAAGCGCGGGTCCAGCATTCATCCCGGCTACCTGATCAGCGGCGACCGGTTGTTCGTCTGCTATGACTCCGGCTTGCTCGGCTGTTTCGACGCGAAGACGGGCGCGGAGTTGCTGGCCAAGACCCGGCTCGACACCAAGGGCGGTCGCTTTTATGCCTCGCCCTGGGCCTACAAGGGCCGGATCTTCCTGCTCAACGAAAACGGTGATACCTGGGTGATTGAGGACGCACCGACCTACCGGCTGGTGCGCAAGAACTCGCTCGGCGATGTCGCCTGGGCGACACCGGCGATCGCCCGCGGCAGCCTGTTCCTGCGCACCTATGCCTGGCTGTATCGGCTGCAGCAGACGAATGACGAATGACGAAGATGTGGGCATGTTTCCAGAACCTGAGGCTCAAGGCGTGCGCCGGTCGGTTGCGGGCGGCTTGGGGGCTTGGCCTGCGCTCGTTGCTGCTCGCTCCCTGCCTGCTTGTTGCGCAGGAGGGGCGCGTGCTGAAGCAGGTCAAGGATGGCGCGGAGCGCGGTCGCTTGAGCGACGCACGCCAGATCGTCCGGGGCGACAGCGGCAAGTGGAGTGACGTCGCCGAGCTGCGGCCGGCGCCGCCGCTGGCGCGCAAGCCGGCCGGGTTGGCGCTGGATGCCTGGCTGGAGGAAATGGCGGATCGCGCCCTGGAACTGGCGGCGGGCGAGGAGGTCTGGCTGCTGTATCGGAGTCGCCAACTCGACGACAACGACCGGCTGTGGATCGAGCGCATTGAGCGTTCGGGCAAGGCCTTCACCGTGACGCTGCACGAGGCGATTTGGCAGGGCGACTACTTCAAGACCTTCACCTACCACGAGGTTGGGGCTGTGAATCTCGGACGTCTGCTGGCGGGTGAATACACGGTGACCTGGCGCGTGCTGCCCCTGCAGTTTCGCCAGTTGGAAAAGCCGCGCGAGGCCCAGCGCGATTATGTCACCAACTGGCCGGTCGACGCGCAGCCGGGGGCCGGTGAGCCGGTGGTGTTGACGGCGCGGTTTCGCGTGCGGGAGTGACGGGTGGCCTCAGGCGAGGATGCCGGTGGCGACGTTGCCGCCGACGTTGGTCAGGCGGAAGTCGCGGCCGCCGTAGTTGTAGGTGAGCCGGGTATGATCGAGGCCGAGCAGGTGCAGCATCGTCGCATGCCAGTCGTGGATGTGCATGGGGTCGAGCACGGCCTTGTAGCCGATCTCGTCGGTGGCGCCGTAGCGCAGGCCGCCCTTGACGCCGCCACCGGCCATCCAGATGGAGTACCCCTTGTGGTTGTGATCGCGGCCGTCGCCGCTTTGCGCGTAGGGCGTGCGGCCGAACTCGCCCGCCCAGACCACGAGGGTGTCCTTGAGCAGGCCGCGCGTCTTGAGGTCGGTCAGCAGCGCCGCGATGGGCCGGTCGGTGGCGGCGCAGTTGGTCGCCAGTTGCTCGCGCAGGCGGTTGTGATGATCCCACTGCACGCCGGAGGCGATCTCGATGAAGCGCACGCCGGCCTCGGCGAGGCGGCGCGCCAGCAGGCACTGGCGGGCGAACTGGTCCTTGCCTTGGCCAATGCCGTAGAGTTTCAGCACATGCTCCGGCTCGCCGCGCAGGTCGAGCACGTCGGGCACCTCGCTCTGCATGCGGAAGGCCAGCTCGAAGGACTCGATCATGCCCTCGATCTGCGGATCAAACCCCTCGCGCCCGAGCTTGTCCTCGTTGAGGCCGCGCACGAGGTCGATCTGGGCGCGCTGCAGGTCGCGCGGCACGCGGGCGTTTTCGATGTTCTTCATCGGCGGGCCGGGCGCCACGTCCTTCTTGAGCAGGGCGGCGTACAGGTCGGGCAACTGTGAGCCGCCGATCTTCGTGCCCTGGCAGATGGCGGGCAGGAAGGCGCTGCCGTAGTTCTGCGCGCCGCCGTTGTCGGCCGGTGGATTGAGGGTGATGAAGCCCGGCAGGTTTTCGTTGTCAGTGCCCAGGCCATAGAGGGTCCAGGCGCCGACCGAGGGTCGCACGAACTGGAAACTGCCGGTGTGCATCTGCACGAAGGCCTGCGCGTGGTTGGGCAGGTCGGTGTGCAGCGAGTTGATGATGCAGAGGTCGTCGGCGTGTTTTGCCAACTCCGGATGCAGGGTGGTCAGCCACTGCCCGGACTGGCCGTACTGGGCGAAGGGATGCACGGCACCGAACAGCTTGGCGCCCGCCGAGTCGCGCCCGAGGGTGGCGGTTTGACCGTCTCGCTTCGTCAGCTCCGGCTTGTAATCGAGCAGGTCGACGTGCGAGGGGCCGCCGCGCATGGTCAGGAAGATGACGCGCTTGGCCCGCGCCGGGAAGTGCGGTGCCTTGGCGGCGAGGCCGCCCCGCGCTTGGGCGAGGGCGGCGAAGGCGAGCCAGCCGATGCCGGAGGAGGCGGTGGCCAGCAGGTGGCGACGGGAGAACTGGGACGGGTTCATGGGTGGGCACGGGTTGGGAGGGCGGCCACGGCCTCGGGACGAAGCACGGCCGCCACGGTTTGCAGAAATCGGGTTTGCCACTCGGCGAAGCGCGGGCCGGCCTGTCGGCGGATTTGCACGACCACGAGCTGGTTGTCGAGGTCCGCGCGCAGGATGCAGGAGCTCAGGGAGCCGTGGCCGAGGGTGCGCGGGCTGAGGATCAGATCCCCGGGGGCCGTGGAACCGGCGTTGGCGCCCGGCTTGCGATCGTACATCCAGTGCATGCCGATGCCTTCGACTTCCCGGGTGACCCCTGGATAGCGGCGGCTGAGATCCTCGGGCAGGAGTTGCTGGAAGGTCTGCTCCGAAACGAACTGCAGGTCGCCATAGCTGCCGCGATTCACCAGCCATTGCGCGAGCTTGGCGAGGTCCAGGGCGGAAAAATGGGCGCCCGCACTGGCGTCGTCAATGCGCGCGCTGTCCATGCCCAGGGGCTCAAACAGATGCTCCCGGTAGAGTCGGGTGAAACTGCGGCCGCTGAGGATCTGCATGGCAAGCGCCACGGCTTCGAATCCGGTGCCTGAATAGGCATAGGCTTTGCC
>JAEYYS010000467.1 GCA_023428335.1 Verrucomicrobiota bacterium
CTGTTCGAGCGGGCGCGACAGCATGGGCTGGGAGGACGAAAACGGCGCTGTCGTGCAGTGGACGGCGGTCGGCGAGGGCCAGGTCGACTTCAAGGCCTACGCCCGCCGTTTTGCCGAGCTGGCCCCCGGCGTGCCGCTGCAGGTCGAGACCATTTCCGGCTTTGCCCGACCCTTCACTTGGAAAAAGGACGAATTCTGGTCGCCCTACCCGAACCACCGCGACAGCGCCGCCTTCGCCGCCTGGGTGGAGATGTCGAAGCGCGGCAAGGCCCTCCCGAGCTTCAAGGCGCCGGATGGCCCCGGCAAAAAGGACGCCGAGATTGCCTACCAGAAGGCCGAGTTCGAGCGCAGCATCGCCTGGCTGCGGGCGAATGCGGTCTGAGTGTCGGGCTGGAGGGGCGCGGACGCGTCTGCAGCATGGCCTTGGAGGCAGCATCCAGGCACGGATCGTTGGGTGGGCAGAGCCCCCAACGCTTTTTTGCCGCGGCGCGTTGCACCCGCCGCAGGCTGTGCTAAGCTGGGATTCCCCCTGCGCCGGCCCCGCCGCCGGGCGCCGGGTACAACCCCCGCACACCGCATCACATCATGGGCAAGACGCTTTTCGAAAAAGTCTGGGAATCGCATGCCGTCGGCAAACTCGCCAACGGCCAGACCCAGCTCCTCATCGACACCCACCTCGTCCATGAGGTGACCAGCCCGCAGGCCTTCGGCATGCTGCGCGACCTCGGTCTCAAGGTGGCCTACCCGCACCGCACCTTCGCGACGGTTGACCACATCGTGCCGACCGACAACCAGCAGTCGCCCTTCGCCGATCCGCTCGCCGAGGGCATGATCCAGGAGCTCAACAAGAACGCGCGAGAGTTCGGCATCACCTATTTCAGCCTGTCCAGCGGCAAGCAGGGCATCGTGCACGTTGTCGGCCCCGAGCAGGGCATCACCCAGCCCGGCACGACGATTGCCTGCGGCGACAGCCACACGGCCACCCACGGCGCCTTTGGAGCGATTGCCTTCGGCATTGGCACCACCCAGGTGCGCGACATCCTGGCCACCCAGACCATGGCGCTCGGCAAGATGAAGGTGCGCCGCATCAACGTCGACGGCCAGCTGCGCCCCGGCGTTTATGCCAAGGACGTCATCCTGCACATCATCCGCCTGCTCGGCGCCAACGGCGGCATCGGCTACGCCTACGAGTACGGCGGCAGCGTCTTTGACGGCTTCACGATGGAGGAGCGCATGACGGTCTGCAACATGAGCATCGAGGGCGGCGCCCGCTGTGGCTACGTCAACCCCGATGACAAGACCTTCGAGTACCTCAAGGGCCGCCCCTACTCGCCCACCGGCGAGGCCTGGGACGCCGCGGTCGCCAAATGGCGCGCGGTTGCCTCGGATGCCGACTCCGTCTATGACGACATCGTCAACATCCGCGCCGAGGACATCGCGCCGACGGTGACCTGGGGCGTCAGCCCGGACCAGGCGATCGCCGTCACCGAAACCGTGCCGACCCCGGAGAGCGCCGCCACCGAACCCGCGCGTGTGTCGATCCAGGAAGCGCTCGATTACATGAAGCTGCCGGCCGGTGCCCCGATCAAGGGCACGAAGATCGACGTCGCCTTCATCGGCTCGTGCACGAACGGCCGTCTGAGCGATTTCCGTGAGGTCGCCAAGTTCATCAAGGGCCGCAAGGTCGCCGCCGGTGTGAAGGCCATCGCCGTGCCCGGTTCGCAGATCGTCGATGTTCTGGCCCGCCAGGAAGGCCTGGACAAGGTCTTCAGCGAGGCCGGTTTCGAATGGCGCGGTGCCGGTTGCTCGATGTGCCTGGCGATGAATCCCGACAAGCTTGTCGGTGACCAGCTCTGCGCCTCGTCCTCGAACCGCAACTTCAAGGGTCGCCAAGGCAGCCCGACCGGCCGCACGGTGCTGATGTCGCCGGTCATGGTCGCCGCCGCCGCCCTCACCGGTTCGATTGCCGACGCCCGCGAGGTGTTCTCCATCGCCGGCTGAGGTCAGTCGCCAACGACTTCCAGGGCCGCCCGCGCCGTGCGCAGGGCGGCATCCGGCACGATGATGGGTTGCAGGCGCTCGCGCATGGCCGCGCCAAGCCGGCCGCCATCGGCCAGGATTTGACGCACCGCGGCGGCGGTTTCCTTTGGCCGATGGCTGCGCAGGGCGCCGTCGCGTGACAGCAGCATCTCGGCATTGCCTTCCTCCTGGCCGGGCACGACGTAATCGATCACCGCCGGGATGCGCGCCGCGAGCACCTCGTGCAGGATGGCGCCGCCGGCCTTGCAGATGACGACGTCGTGGCTGCGCAGCAGCTCCGGCATGCGGTCGGTCCAGCCGAGCACCTCGAGCGGGGCGTCCGGCCAGGCATCGGTGAAGGCGCGCAGGACGTGGTGCAGCCGCGCGTGGTGCTTGCCGACCGGCAGGGTCAGGCGCACGCCGTCGCGCAGCAGCGGGGTCAGCGCCCGCAGGGTGGCGGCGACGTGGCGGGCGGGGGTGGAGGGCAGGTAGAGAATGCGGCCCCGCCCAGCATCGGTGGTGGGCGGCGGTGGCTCGGCAAAACGCAGGCTGACCGGAAAGCCGGTGACGCGGATCTTCGCTTCCGGCACGCCGTGGCTGGCGACGACGGTGCGCGTTTCCTCGTCGGCCACGCAGAAGAGATCGCTGGGTTCGCGGGTCCAGATGCGGTGCACGCTGATCGAGTCGGTGATGACAGTGACCAGCGGCGGCAGCGCCAGGCCCTGTCGGCGCAGCACTTCGAGCAGGGCGCTATGCAGCGGATAGGTGCTGACGAGCAGGCGCGGTTGATCGGTGGCGAGCCTGTCCTGCAGCCCGTGGACGAGCGGCACCAGCCAGGGGCTGCGGTTCGGGTCGAGCTCCGAGCGTTCCAGCAGACGGTAGACCAGGCGCCAGGCGGCGGGGGCATGGGTGATGGCCTGCTGGTAGAGGCCCTTCAAGACCGCGGACAGGCGTGGCAGCACCTCGCTGACGAGATCGCAAACCCGCACCTGCTCGCCCGGGCAGAGGCGGCGGAAGGCCTCCGCGGTGGCGGCGGCGGCGCTGTTGTGGCCGTCGCCGAATCCGGCTGTCAGAACGAGAATCACGGTCGGTCACCGCTTCGTCGGTTTCATCAAAAGACAAACAAAAAAATCCGTCACGCCGATTGGCAAAGCGCGGCAGCCGGCGCATAGTCGGCGCATGAAGCCTGCTTGGGCCGCCTTCACCCTCCCTGTCGCCCTGGCCGCCGTTGTCATCGGCGCGGCCAGCACG
>JAEYYS010000492.1 GCA_023428335.1 Verrucomicrobiota bacterium
GTGCTGCTCAGCGACCTGTCCCCGGAGCACGTCCGCACCGCCACCTCCCTGGGGGCGGGCCGGGCCCGGCGCGAGGACGACCGGCCGCAGCTGGTCGTCGTCGCGGTCCCGCCGGACCACCTGGGCGAGGCCATCGTGGCGGCGCTGGACGCCTCCGACGCGGTGGTCACCGACGTCGGCAGCGTCAAGGGCAGCGTCGTGCAGGCGCTGGCCCCGCTGCTCGGCGCCCGCTTTCTCGGCCGCCACCCGATGGCCGGCTCGGAGAAAACCGGGGTGGCCACCGCCCGCGCCGACCTGTTTGTAGGCGCCGCCTGCCTGCTCACCCCGAACCCCGGCCAGGACGCCCGCCGCCTGCAGGCCTTCTGGGAAAACCTCGGCTGCCGCGTGCTGGCGATGTCGCCCGAGGAACACGACCGCAAGGTCGCCCGCATCTCCCACCTGCCGCACTGGCTGGCCGTGGTCACCACCCTCGCCGCCCTGCGCGGCGATCCGGAGGCGGTCGCCTGCGCGGCCGGCGGCTTCCGCGACACCACCCGCGTCGCCGGCGGCGATCCCGACCTCTGGACCGGCATCTCGCTCGCCAACCGCGAGGCACTGCTCGCCAGCCTGCGCGAGGCCTCCGCCGTGCTGACAGAGCTGGTTGAAATCCTCGCCAAGCCGGACGAAGAAGCGCTCCGCCGCTGTCTCGCCGAGGCGAAAACCCTCCGCGACCTCCTGCCGGCAGCCCAACCCTGACATGGCCACGCTCACCGTCCGCAAACTGCAAACCTTCCCCGCCGAGATCTCCGTTCCCGGCGACAAAAGCATCAGCCACCGCGCCGCGCTCTTCGCCGGCATGGCCGAGGGCCGCACGGTCATCGACGGCTTCCTGCCCAGCGAGGACTGCCTCTGCTCGGTCAAGGCCATGGAAGCGATGGGCGCCATCGTCGAACCGCTCGAGGAACGCCCGGGCGTCGGCCTGGTCAAACTCGCCATCACCGGCCGCGGCCCAAAACTCCAGGCGCCCAGCGGCCCCATCGACTGCGGCAACTCGGGCACGACGATGCGCCTGCTCGCCGGCATCCTCGCCGGTCAGGACTTCTCCGCCGAGATGTTTGGCGACGCCTCGCTGTCGCGCCGGCCGATGAAGCGCATCGCCGATCCGCTCCGCCTCATGGGCGCCTCGGTCGAGGGCCAGGGCGAAAAAATCTGCGCGCCGCTGACCATCCGCGGCGGCTCGCTCCAGCCGATCACCTACACCCTGCCCATGGCCAGCGCCCAGGTGAAGTCGGCCATCCTGCTCGCCGGCCTGTACGCGCCCGGCACCACCACCGTCATTGAACCGGTCGCCACCCGCAACCACACCGAGCGCATCATGTCGCACTTCGGCCTGCGCTGGCAGCGCGACGGCGATGCCGTCTCGGTCGAAGGCGGCCAGGTGGCGCGCGCCACCGACCTCGTCGTGCCCGGCGACATCTCCAGCGCCGCCTTCTGGCTGGTCGCCACCGCCGCCGCCCCGGGCCGCGAGCTGCGCCTGACCAACGTCGGCCTCAACCCGACCCGCACCGGCGTGCTCGACGTGCTGCGCCGCATGGGCGCGCAGATCTCCGTGCGCGAGCTGTCCAGCACCGGTGAACCGCGCGGCGACATCCTCATCCGCGCCAGCGACCTGCACGGCACCGTCATCGGCGGCGCGGAAATCCCCAACGTCATCGACGAACTGCCCATCCTCGCCGTCGCCGGCGCGCTCGCGAAGGGCGTCACCCGCATCCAGGACGCCGCGGAACTGCGCGTCAAGGAGACCGATCGCATCGCCGCCGTCGCCGAAAACCTGCGCCGCATGGGCGCCCAGGTCAGCGAGTTCGACGACGGCATGGAGATCACCGGCGGCGCGCCCCTGCACGGCGCGGTCATCCCGACCTTCCACGATCACCGCATCGCCATGGCCTTCGCCATCGCCGGCCTGTTCGCCGAGGGCGAAACGGTCATCGAGGGCCCGGAATGCATTCAAACCAGCTACCCCAGCTTCACCCGCGACCTCGCCGGTTTCTTCCACGCCTGATGCAGCCCGACGTCATCACCCTCGACGGCCCCGCCGCCTCCGGCAAAAGCAGCGTCGCCCGCCTCGTCGCCGCCCGCCTCGGCCGCGTTTACGTCAACACCGGCAACATGTACCGCGCCCTCACCTGGGCCGTGCTCGCCCGCGGTGCCAACCCCGCCGATCCCGACGCGGTCCGCAGCGCCGCCGCTTCGGTGGTCGTGGAATCGCCGGTGACCGACGGCCAAACCCAGGTCCGCGTCGATGGCCGCCTGCTGACGACCGACGACCTCAACAGCGATGCCGTCAACGCCGGCGTCTCCCTCGTCGCCCGCGTGCCCGAGGTGCGCGAGCGCCTGGTCCGCGACCAGCGCGCGCTGGCGGAAATCGGCCCGCTGGTCATGGAAGGACGCGACATCGGCAGCGTCGTGTTTCCCGACAGCCGCCTGAAGTTTTACATTGATGCCAGCGAGGAAGTGCGCGCCGCCCGCCGCCGCGCCCAGGGCCATGCCGATCAGGTCGCCGAGCGCGACCGGCTCGATTCGACCCGCAAAAGCTCGCCCCTCGTCGTGCCCGAGGGCGCGCAGGTGATCGACAACAGCCACCTCACCCTCGAGCAGGCCGTCGAAGCCGTGCTCACCGGCGTGGCCGCCCGGCTCGCCGCCGCCTGACGTTTCGTCCGCCGTGAACCTCTCCTACCGCATCGGCCACACCCTGTTCCGCTCAGTGGCGCGGAATTTTTACGACTTCCGGGTCGTCGGCGCCGAACACCTGCGCCAGCCCGGCGCGGCCCTCATCGCGGCCAACCACGTCAGCTTCCTCGACCCGCCCTTCATCGGCCAGGCCTTCGATGAACCGCTGTTCTTCTTCGCCCGCAAGACGCTGTTCGATCACCCGCTCGCCGGCCGACTCCTGCGCAGTTGGCAGGCCATCCCGATCGACCGCGACAAGCCCGATGCCTCGAGCTTGAAGGCGACCATCCGCCTGCTCAAGAGTGGCAAAAAGGTGCTCATGTTCCCCGAGGGCACCCGCAGCCCCGACGGCCGCCCGCGCGACGCCGAGGCCGGCGTCGGCCTCTTCCTCGCCAAGTCCGGCGCCCCCGTCCTGCCCGTGCGCATCTATGGCACCTTTGAGGCCTACCCCAAGGGCGCCAAGTTCCTGCGCCCGTCCCAGGTCACCCTCGTCGTCGGCGAACCCTACCAGCCCGACCTCACCACCGTCCGCGCCGGCCGCGACCTCTACCAGTCCCCTGTCTCTTATACACAACAGACGCTGCCGACGATCGCAAAAGTGTAG
>JAEYYS010000101.1 GCA_023428335.1 Verrucomicrobiota bacterium
CGCTCGCCCTGCTGCTGCTCGCCGGTGCCGCCCGCCTGACGCTGCGCTACGAGGGTTCGGCCGATGGCACCGCCCTGCCACGACTCGCCTGGCGCTGGCAAGTGGCGCCGCCGCCGCCAACACTGCCCGATCTTCCCGACCTGCCTGTGGTCGATCCGGGCCCGCCGCCAGCGGGGCTTGCCGATGCCAAAACCTTCCTCGGTCCCGCCGGCGATGCCCTGCTGCCCGCACCGGCCTGGTCCACCGACTGGGCTGCGAAGCCGCCACGCGAAGTCTGGCGACGCCCCGTCGGCGCCGGCTGGTCCGGCATCGTCGTCGCCGGTCGTCGCGCCGTCACCCAGGAACAGCACGGCGATTTGGAATGCGTCACCTGCTACGACGCCGCCACCGGCGAACCGCTCTGGCGCCACAGCGATGCGATCCGCTTCGTCGAACCACTTGGCGGCGCGGGACCCCGTGCCACACCGGCCATCGACACCGCCGGCCGCCGCGTCTTCACCGTCGGTGCCACCGGCTTGCTCAACTGCCTCGACCTTGCCAGCGGTCGCCGCATCTGGAGCCGCGACGTGCTGGCCGAAGCCGGCGCCGGCAACCTCACCTACGGCAAGAGCGGCTCACCCCTGCTGCACGGGGATCGCGTCATCGTCACCGGCGGCAACGAGGGGCCCACCCTGCTCGCTTATGCCCAGAACGACGGCCGCTTGCTTTGGAAGGCCGGCGATGAACCGGCCAGCTACAGCACGCCCGCCCTGCGCCGGCTCGCCGGACGCGATCAAATCGTCTCGGTCAATGCCAGCTCGGTCACCAGTCATGATCCCGCCAGCGGTCGCCAGCTCTGGCGCCATCCCTGGCCGGGCGATTACCCTCGCGTCGGTCAACCTGCCCAGGTGGGTCCGGACCGACTGCTGGTCACCGCCAGCTACGGGCAAAAGAGCCGGCAGCTGGAAATTTACGCCGAGGGCGACGGCCTTGCCTGCCAGGAACTCTGGGCGGCCAGCGTGCCGCGCACCAAATTCAGCAGCGCCACGATCCTGGACGGACTCGCCCTTGCCCTCGACGAAGGCACACTGGTGGCGGTCGATCTGGCCAGTGGCGAACGCCTCTGGCGCCAGGGCCGCTACGGCTACGGCCAGCACCTGCAGCTCGGCAGCCTGCTGCTCATCCAGACGGAATCCGGGGCCGTGGCCCTGGTCAGGCCCAATGAAAAAGGCTCCGAGGAACTGGCACGCCTCGAAGCCTTGAATTCAAAAACTTGGAACCCACCCTGTCTCGCCGGTCGCTGGCTGTTGGTGCGCAACGACCGCGAGATGGTGGCCTACGAACTGGCTGAGTGAGACTCAGGACAGGCGCGGCTTGATCAGCGTCTCCAGACGGCTGACACCGCGGCGGATGCGCGCCTTGATGGTGCCGAGCGGCTCATTGAGTCGCTCCGCCACCTCGGCCTGGGTAAGTCCGTCGAAGTAGGCCAGGCGCAGGGCCTCGCGCTGCTCGGGGTTGAGGCGTTCGACCGAGCGCAGCAGCAGGCGGTTGCGCTCCTTGGTCTCCAGCACCTCGCGACCGGAATCCTCGAACTCGAACTGCAGCTTCTTGTTCTCCAGCTCGAAGTCGTCGTTGAGCTTGGCGCGGCGCTGCTTGGAGCGGATGCGGTCGATCGCACGGTTGCGCGCCAGGGTGGTCAGCCAGGTCAGCGGCTTACCCTTGCCCGACTCATACAGATGGGCCTTGTTCCAGATCTGCACGAGCACCTCCTGCATGACGTCCTCGGTGTCGTGGTGGTCGTTGAGGACGTTGGCGATCGTCGCAAAGATCAGCCCGGAGTACTTCCGGTAAAACGTCTGGTAGGCCGCGGCGTCGCGCTCGGCAATCCGGCGCAGGAGCTGGATGTCTTCCTCAATCTGACGCTGCACTTCAGGATTCGTGAGATCGGTCATAGGGGTGGGAAGTTGGGGGTTTTGGGTTCGGCAGGGGGCACCGAACTTCGACGAATCTTCGACAGAAACCCGAGCTCGTCAAGGATTTGTCGAAGTATTTTCCAGCCTTGTCTAAATTTCGATCGTGGAATTAGACGTTTATTCCCGTGCTAGTGCGATTTTGTCGAGATTTTCGACAAAGGCATCCCGCCGTCGGATCGGCTCGATCACTGCGTGCCGCCGGGCGCCGCGGTCTCTTCCTGCGGCAGCCAGGCCTCGGGGGCGCCGGCGCGCAGCAGCACCTCGCGCAGGCGGACGCTGCGTCCGCCCTGGCGCTGGCTTTCCTCAGCCGCCTCCATGAAGGCATAGATCTGCAGGGTCTCGCGCGCGCTCAGCGGCGCCTGGCGGGTCTGGAAGAAGCGCACGATCTCGCGCAGCAGCGGGGTGTAGTCGCCCAGGCTTTTCTGCTCAACCACCGACTTCTCGCCAAAGCGCACCAGTTTGTACTGGGTCGAATCCATGGGCAGGCGGTGCAGGGCGTGCAGGGTGCCGACCCGGCCGCCGCGCCAGAGGCCGGTCACCACGGAGACGTCGCGGCCGTTGGTGCGACGCACCTCCAGGCAGTCGCCGCCCATGACCGTGAACAGGGCCTCGGTGGCATGGATGCCATAGAAGAACAGGTCCGGGTGATGCGGCAGGATCGGCGCCGGACCGTAGGACAGCGCGCCCAGGGCGGGCGTGCTCTCAGCGCTCGCCACCTCGACGACACCGGGAAACCAGCGCACGGCCGAGGCGCTGAACATCGGCACACCGGCGGCTTCCGCTGCGTGATAGACCGCCACCGCCTCCGCCAGCGAGGCCGCCACCGGCTTGTCGAGGAAGAAGGGCTTGCCCGCGGCGGCCACCTGGCGCGCCTGTTCGAGATGTGGGCGGCCGTCGACGCTGAGGATCATCACGGCATCGACCTCGGCGCAGACCGCCGCAATGCTGTCGAAGATGCGCACGCCGAACTTGTCGCGCAGCAGGGCCGTGTAACCGGCGACCCGACCGGCACTCTCCGGCAGGTCGGGGCTGCCGCCCGGGAAGGCGGCGACCACGCGCGCGCCCGGCACATGGTTCGGATTGGCGGGATCGTTCAGCCGCAGGGTGAACTGTTCGCAGTGCGAGGAATCGAGGCCGATGAGGCCCACGCGGAGGGATTCAGCCATGGCGGTGCAGGACAGGAAGACAGCGCAGGCCAGCGTCCGCAGGGCGGCGGTGGGGGAGAGGCGCCGAACGATCATGTCGTAACAAGCCGCAGACCGCCGCCGCAGGCAAGCGGCGAGTGCGCGGAACCCGCCCTTCGTGGCCACTGGCCGCCGTTTTTGCAGTGGCAAAGCCGGCGGATGCGGGTAAAGACCCTGCCCGCCATGCACGAGACCGAACCCACCGAATCCGAACTGCTCCACTTCCGCCGCGCCAAGCTCGAGGAACTGCAGAAACGCGGCGTCGCGGCCTTCGGCGGCAAGTTCGAGGTCTCCCACGACCCCGGCAGCCTGCGCGCGCAGTTCATTGCCGGCGAGGTTGCCGAGGGCGCACCCGTGCGCATCGCCGGCCGCGTGCTCTCGCGTCGCGACATGGGCAAGGCCACCTTCTTCGACCTCGGCGACATCAGCGGCCGCATCCAGTGCTACCTGAGCAAGGGCGACGTCGGCGACGAGGCCTACGACCTCTTCAACCAGCAGATCGACATCGGCGACTTCGTCGGCCTCGAGGGCAAAACCTTCGTCACCCGCCGCGGCGAGCGCTCGGTCCATGTCGACCGCCTCACACCCCTGTCCAAGGCCCTGCGTCCCCTGCCCGACAAGTGGCACGGCGTCACCGACAAGGAGATCAAGTACCGCCAGCGCTACCTCGACCTCGTCTCCAACGACCGCAGCCGCGAGATCTTCGTGCTGCGCAGCCGCATGATCGCCGAGATCCGCAGCTACCTGCACGGCCGCGACTTCCTCGAAGTCGAGCCGCCGATGATGCAGGACGTGCCCGGCGGCGCCGCCGCCCGCCCCTTCGAGACCCACTTCAACGCCCTCGACCAGCAGATGTTCCTGCGCATCGCGCCGGAACTCTACCTCAAGCGACTGCTCGTCGGCGGCTTCCCGCGCGTCTTCGAACTCAACCGCAACTTCCGCAACGAGGGCCTCAGCCGCCGCCACAACCCGGAGTTCACCATGCTTGAGGCCTACTGGGCCTACGCCGACTTCGAACAGATGGCCGACCTCGTCGAAGGCCTGATCTGCCACCTCGCGGAGAAGTTCTGCGGCGGCCTGGTCATCGAGCACAAGGACGAGGAAGGCAACGTCACCCGCACCATCGACCTCACCCGCCCCTGGAAACGCGCGCCCTTCCGCGAGCTCGTGCGCGCCGCCGCCGGCGCCGATTGGTTTGAGCTCGACAAGGCCGCCAAGGTCGAACGCGCCAAGAGCCTCGGCCTGCAGGAGGTCGAGGCCCGCGAGGAGCACTACGAGCTCGACCAAAAGGTCTTCGAAAAACTCGTTGAGGAAAAGAGCTTCAACCCGCTCTTCGTCACCCACGTGCCCAAGGAACTCGTGCCGCTGGCCAAGCAGAATGCCGAGGATCCGTCGGTGGTCGACGTCTACGAACTGGTCATCAACGGCCAGGAAATCAGCCCCGGTTACTCGGAGTTGAACGACCCCATCGTCCAGCGTGAACGCCTTGAGCACCAGGCCGGCGAGGAGGTACAGAAGATCGACGAGGAATTCATCCTCGCCCTCGAGCACGGCATGCCGCCGGCCGGCGGCATCGGCGTCGGCATCGACCGCCTGATCATGATGCTCACCGGTGCCGAAAGCATCCGCGACGTCATCCTCTTCCCGCAGCTCAAGCGCCGCGACTGAGGCGCAAGCCCGGGCGCAAGCGCGCCAGGATCGGCGCAGTCATTGTTGCATTCCAAATGCAAGTTTAAACGGCACCTGCCGTTGACTCTGCATGCGCCTCAGTCTGTTCAGCGACTACGCCCTGCGGGTGATGATGTTCGCCGCCCTCAAGCAGGCGCCGTTCTCGCTCACCGAGGTGGCCGAGGCCTATGACGTCTCGCGCCACCACCTCGTCAAGGTGGTCAACCACCTGGCCAAGCTCGGCTACCTCGACACCCGCCGCGGTCGCGGCGGCGGCATCGCCCTGGCCCAGCCCGCGGAAGAGGTCCGCCTCGGCCAGTTGGTCCGCCGCACCGAGACCCAGACGGCCCTCGTCGAATGCTTCGACAAGGTTCACAACACCTGCCCGATCGACGGCGCCTGCCGCCTCAAGGGCTTGCTCGCCGGCGCGGCGGAAAGTTTTTACGCCAGCCTCGACCGCCACACCCTGGCCGACCTCGTCGCCGGCGCCCCGCGCGCCCGCCTGCGTCGCACCCTGCTCGAACTGTCATGAAACGCCTGCTCGCCCCGCTGCTTGTGCTCGCCGCCGCTTCTGCGCCGGCCGAGGACCCCTATGAACAGGCACCGATCTTCTATTCGGAGAGCCAGCCAAATGACCCCGCGCAGAAGCTGGAGAAACTCATGCGCAGCGGCCAGGCGAAGATCGACCGCAGCGACGCCTGGACGGTGCTGCGCGACCTGATGCGCCACCTGAAGATTCCCGAGGAATCCCAGGTCATGGTCTTTTCCAAGACCAGCAAGCAGAACGACCTCATTCACCCGCAGACTCCGCGTGTGGTGTACTTTGGCGACGAGGCCTACATCGGCTACTGCCTGGGCGGCTCGATCGAGGTGGCGACCATCGATCCGCGCCTCGGCCCGATCTTCTACCTGCTCGATCCCGACGTGCCCGCCAAGCAACCGCTGCACTTCGAGCGCGACCAGAGCTGCCTGAGCTGCCACGGCGGCGTCTTTTCACCCGGCGTGCCCGGCGTGCTGGTGCGCTCGGTCTTCCCCGGTCCGGAGGGCCACCCGATTATGAGCCAGGGCAGCACGGTGGTCGACAGCACCACGCCCTTCGAAAGCCGCTGGGGCGGCTGGTACGTCACCGGTCGCCACGGCGACGCCCTGCACCGCGGCAACGTCACCGCGATCGAACTGCCCGACAACAGCTGCGACCTGCCGGTCGACAAGGGCGCCAACCTGACCAGCCTGACCGCCTTGTTCGACACCGCGCCCTACCCGCGCGGCACGAGCGACATCGTCGCGCTCATGGTGCTCGAGCACCAAACCGGCGTGCAGAATGTCCTGACCAAGGCCAACCACGCCGCCCTGCGCGCCATGCACATGCAGACCAGCCTGCAGCGCGAACTGGGCGAACCCGTGCAGTTGCAGCCGGTCGGCACCGCCCGCCGCATCATCGATCACAGCGCCGAGGACGTGCTCGACGCCCTGCTGTTCAAGGATGAAGCCCCGCTGCCGGAAGGCGGCATTGAGGGCGACGGCACTTTTGAAGCAGCCTTTGCCCGGCTGGACTCGCACGGCCGCGATGGCCGCTCGCTGCGCGACTTCCAGCTGCACACCCGCCTGTTCAAGTACCGCTGCAGCTACATGATCCACTCGCAGACCTTCGCGCACCTGGAGCCGTCGCTGAAACAGACGGTGCTCGAAAAACTCGCCGCCGTGCTCGACGGTCGCGACACCAGCGGCCGCTACGACCACCTCGGCGGCAGCGAACGCAAGCACATCCGCGCCATCCTTGGCGAGCTGCTGCCGCCGGGCTGACGCTTGAGGACAGGACGCCCTCACTCCGGAAGCGGGCACAACTTCCGCGAGCCGTGGCGGTTGCATCCGCGATGCGCTGCCTCCTGCTGTTCCTCGCCCTGCCTTGTGCCTTCGCGGCCGAGACGCCCAACGCCACCCGCTACAAAGAAGCAGCCGCCTACCTGGAGGCCTGCAACGGCCATGCCCTGCTGGTTTACGAACAGGGCCAGCTTGTCTTTGAGCGCTACTTCCACGGCCACAGCGCCGAAACCCCACACCTGCTGGCCAGCGGCACGAAGAGCTTCGTCGGTGTGCTCGCCGTCGCCGCTCAGGAGGATGGCCTGCTGCGCCTCGACGAAAAGCTCAGCGACACCCTGACCGAGTGGCGTGGCGATCTCCGGAAAAAGGATCTGACGATCCGCCAGTTGCTCAGCCTGAGCAGCGGCATCGCCGGCGGCGGCATCGGCCAGGTGCCCTCCTACCGCGAAGCCATCGCCACCGCTCAGATCACGGCCGCACCCGGCCAACGCTTCCAGTACGGCCCGGTGCCCTACCAGGTCTTCGGCGAACTGCTGCGCCGCAAGCTGGTCGCCGACGGCCGCGCCAGGGATCCTCTCGACTACCTGCAGCAGCGCCTCTTCACCCCCATCGGCCTGAAATACGATCGCTGGCGCGAGGATGGCGACAGCCTGCCGCACCTGCCCAGCGGCGCCTACCTGACCGCCCGCGAGTGGGCGAAGTTCGGTCTGCTGGTGCTTCAACAGGGCCGCTGGCAGGGCCAACCTGTCGTGCAGGCAGCGTCACTCGCCGAGTGCTTCAAACCCTCGCCCGCCAATCCAAGCTACGGACTGACCTTCTGGAAGGCCAAACCGGACGATCCAGAACCCGACCTCGTCATGGCCGCCGGCAAGGGCAAGCAGAAGCTCTTCATCCTGCCCTCGCGCCAACTGCTCATCGTCCAGTTTGCCAATGCCGAACGCCGCTACCAGGAGCGACGCTTCCTCGACCTTGCCTTGGGCCGCACGGCGCCCCCACCCAAGTGAGGCCTCCCCCGCGGCGTTCACGCCATCACCGCGCGCGCCACTTTCTCGCGTTCGCCGGCACCGAACAACAATTCAATCAGGGCCAGACCGAACTCGAGCGCCGTGCCGGCACCGCGGCTGGTGACCAGCGCACCATCGACAACCACCCGCTCGCCGCCGCGGGCGGCAACCAGCACGTCCCAGGTGGAATCGTGCGCGGTGTAAGCCCGGCCCTCCAGCAGGCCGGCGTCGTGCAGGACCAGTGGCGCCGCGCAGATCGCCGCCACCGCTCGGCCGGATTCGGCGAAGTCACACGCCAGGGAGGCGGCGCGACCGTCGGCCCGCAGGACCTGGACTCCGGGACCGCCGGGCAGCAGCAGCAAGTCGAAGCCAGTGGGATCGACGTCGACCAGCTTGGCATCCGCGTGCAGGACGATGCCGCAACGACCCGTGCAGTGGATGCCGTCGCCCAACGCCGCGAGCATCACCTCGGCTCCGGCCCGCCGCAGCAGGTCGACGGGCGTAACAGTCTCGATCTCTTCAAACCCTTCGGCGAGCAGGCACAAAACACGCTTGGACATGCCCGCACCCTACATCCGAAGCCTTGCCCCAGGCAAGCCGGCAGTCACTGCTGCCGCGTCGAAGGCTTGCGCAGCGGGCCGCCGGGCCTGGCGTCGGTGAGCCGACCCTCCCGCAGCACGGGCACGCCGTCGATCAGTACGTCGCTGAAGCCGACCGCGTAGTGGTGCGGGTCCTCGAAGGTGGAGGGATCGCTGACCGTGTCCGGATCGAAAACCACCAGGTCGGCCCAGGCGCCCGGGCGGATCTCGCCGCGATCGCGCAGGCCAAAGGTCTGCGCCGGCAGGGCGCTCATGCGGCGCACCGCCTCCTCCACCGTCAGCAGTTTCAGCTCGCGTACATACCGGCTCAGCACACGGGCATTGTTGCCGTAGCTGCGCGGGTGCGGCACATCCTCGCCCAGGCGGCGCGGGCCGCCGTCGCTAGCGACCATCGTCAGCGGGTGGGCCAGGAAGATTTTCAGATCGTCCTCATTCATGCTGTGGTACACCGCACTGCCGCCGCCCTGGCGCTCAATGTCGAGCAGCAGCTCGATCTGGTCCTCCAGACTGTCGCTGCCGCGCACCTTTTGGGCGGCGGCGGGGATGTTGAGGCCATTGAGTTCGGGCTGTTTCGTGTAACGCGCGATGACGGCATAGCTGAAGTCCTTGAAGCCACGGCCAAACAAACTTTTCTTCATGGCACTGACGATGGCAGCCTTCTGCACCGGATCATCGAGACGGGCGGCGAAGTCCTCGCGCGTGCCCTCCAGGGCGCTGTCGGGAATCGTCTGGCGCAGCCCGGTGCTGGAGGCCGGGTAGGCATACTGATCGTGGGTGATCTGCAGTCCCTCGGCACGGGCCTTGTCGAGGAAGGCGAGCACCTGCGGCGCACGCCCCCAGGCGCTCGGTCCGGAAAGCTTGATGTGCGACACCTCGGCGCGGATCTTCGCCTCGCGAGCAATCTGCGCCAGTTCTTCGAGCGCCTCGAAAATGCGGTCGGTCTCGTAGCGCATGTGACTGGCGTAAAGGCCGCCATGCGCCGCCGCCACGCGGGCCAGTTCCACGATCTCCTCGGTCTTGGCAAAACTGCCGGGCACGTAGATCAGGCCAGTGCTGAGGCCGACCGCGCCGTCGCGCATGGCCTGATCGACCAGATCCTTCATGGCCTGCAGCTGCCCGGCGTTCGGCGGACGCAAAAAGCGACCGCCCATGCCCTTCTCACGCACCGATCCATGGCCAATCAGGGTGGCGACATGCAGGCTCAGGCCCGCCTGCTCCAGCTCCTTGAAGAAGGCGCCAACATCCGTGCGCGACATGCCGCAGTTGCCGGTGACAATCGTCGTCACGCCCATGCGCAGGAAGTTTTCGGCCGCCGGATTGTCCGCGATCTTTTCCGAGTGCGTGTGCACGTCGACAAAACCCGGTGCGACAACGCGGCCGCCGGCATCGATGATGTCATCGGCGCTGCCCGTCACCGCACCGATCGCGGCGATGCGACCGTCCTTGACGGCAACGGCGCCGGCCCTCAACGGCGCCCCGGTGCCATCGGCGATGCGGGCGTTGCGGATGACAAGGTCGTAATCCGCCGCCGGGGCGGCAGCGGTGAGCAGGAGCAGGAAGAACAGGCGACGCATCCTGCTAAAACGTCCAGTGCCGGGCGGCATCCTTCACCGATGCGCTCAAACGGTAATCCGGCGGTTTCTCGCCGTCACCGGCCAGGTCGTCACCGCCCGGCCACGCTCGACCACCACGGCCTCGCCGTGCATGGAAACGGTCGGACAGACGTGGCGCGGAATGCCATGCAGGGCCTGACCAACCACAAACTCATGGGCACGCTCGGTCTGCAGCACCAGGTGTTCCTCGCTCTGCATCACCGCCTCGGCGTCGGGCAGTTCCTCAAAGCGGACACGCGGGTGCGGGTTTTCCGGGGCGACCGATTTGTGGCCGAGATCGAGGGTGAGGCGATTCGTGCCGGGCTTGCTGATGACGCGGGCGAGCAGGAAGGCGGCGGGCAGAAAGGCGAGGTCGGGATGCTTGTCGCCATAACCAAAGTCCCAGAGCACGGTGGTGCCCGGGCTGCAGATGCGGTCCGGCTGGCCCGCGTGGTAGCCAAAGGTCGGCGAACCGCCGGCGACGAGTTCCTGAACGAGCACGCCTTCGCCCTCGAGGCGGCGACGGAAGGCCAGGACCGGGGCGTAGGCCGCCTCCGCACGCTCGCGGCGCAGGGCGAGGTCGGCGTCGTGGATGTGACCGTCGTAGGCGTGCAGGCCGCGAAAGATCAGGCCGGGCGTGTCCTTGATGACATGGGCGAGGTAGGCGGCCGCCTCGCCGGGAACGATGCCGGTGCGACCCATGCCGCAGTCGAGTTCCAGGAAGACCCCCAGACTGACGCGGTGCTGCTGGGCCGCCGAGGCGAGGCTGCGCACGGTCAGCTCGTCGTCGGCAATGCCGGCAAAGTGGACGTTCGGATGCTTTTCGGCGAGCCGGGCCAGGCGCTGGGCGTTGGGACCGACGCAGGGCATGGCCAGCAGGATGTCGGCGGCGCCGGCGTCGGCGCACATCTCGGTCTCGGCAATCGTCGAGGTCTTGAAGCGGGTGATGCCCAGTTCGACCTGGCGGCGGGTCAGGTCGAGCATCTTGTGGGTTTTCACATGCGGGCGCAGGCGCTGCGGACCGCCGGCGGTCTCCAGCATGAGTCGCAAGTTGTGCTCCACGCGCTCGCGGTGGATGAGCAGGGAGGGCGAGGCGATCTCGGCCTCGTTGTCGACGTGGAACCAGGCGTGCAGGGACATGGGAAGGATGCCGCCCAGCCTCCCCAGCCGCGACCGGGGCGCAAATGCATTTTCCGGGCTTTTCCGTGGCGCCGCCCCCGCCCCGGGCTAGAGTGCGCGTCCCGCGAACGCATGATCCGCCTCATCACGCAGCAAGGACAGCTCATCGACTGGAACGACGAAAAGGTTCGTCCGTTCCCGGACAACCTTGTCTTTCTCGACCTGATGAACCCGTCGAAGGCGGAGGAGCTGGAGGCGGAAAGCTGGCTCGAGTACCAGTTGCCGACCCGCGAGGAAATGCAGGAGATCGAGGAGTCGAGCCGACTCTACATGGAGAAGGGCGCGCTGTACATGACCGCCTGGATCCCGGTCGGCCTCGACACCCCGGACCCGGACACCACGGCGATCTCCTTCGTCATCGCGCCCGACTGCCTGACCACCGTGCGCTACGCCGATCCCATGGCCTTCCGCCTGCTGGCCGACACCGTGCGCCGCCAGTGTGCCCTGCCGACGACCAGCGATGCGGTGTTCCTCACCCTCTGTGAACTCATTGTCGCGCGCATCGCCGACGCCCTGCAGACGGTCGAGTCCGACCTGAAGAAGGTGGGCCGCGAAATCTTCAGCCTGCGGCCGCACGAAACCAATGCGGCGATCGAGAAGGACCTGGGCGACGTCGTGCGCACGCTCGGCCGGCGCAGTGCCCTGGTGGCGAACCTGCGCGAGAGCCTGCTGAGCGTGAACCGCATGCTGCAGTTCCTGCTCAACAACGCCGCCACCTGGCTGCGCGGCGACCTGGCAGCGCAGTTCCGCAGCGTCATGCGTGACGTCAAGTCGCTCGACGACTACACGAACCAGCAGCAGCAGGAGATGACCTTCCTGCTCGAGTCGACGCTCGGCCTGATCAACATCCAGCAGAACCAGATCATCAAGATTTTCACGGTCGCCAGCGTGCTCTTCCTGCCGCCGACGCTGATCGCCAGCATCTACGGCATGAACTTCGACCACATGCCGGAATTGAAGCAGCCTTGGGCCTACCCCATCGTTCTCTGTGTTCTGGCGCTGTCCGCCGTTGGCCCGATCCTGTTCTTCAAGAAGAAGAAGTTGCTCTGACCGTCGCTGCCGCCCCGGGGGGGGGGAAAGCCCCTTGCCCTGCGCCAGCCGGCAGGCTAGTCTGAAAACCGGCCCACCGGCATCCGGCCGCCGCCCGCTTCATGGATCTCGCCCCATTTCTCCTCCTGGCCGCCACCGTCGTCTTCGGCCTGGCCTGCCGCAGCTATGCCAACCGCTACCTGCTCAAGCTGGGCTGGCTCGCCTATCTGGCTGCCTCCTACCTCGGCGGCTGGTTCCTGACCGACAGCCATGCCGCCGGCGCCGCCAGCGTCGCCCTCTGGTTCATGCTGCCCTGGGTGGAAATCGTCGGTCGCGTGCGCCGGATGCGCCTGCCGGCCACCAGCGAGGTGCGCCATCGGTTTCCGCCGGCCCGCGATGTCTTCCCCGAGTTGGGCGAACTCTCCGAGGAATTTGAGGAGGCCGGCTTTTCCCGCGCCGGTGACACCGGCTGGAAGTGGAGCGAGACCGAGCACTTCATGCGCCTCTTCGTGCATTCGGAGAAGCGCGTCCAGGCCTCGGTGGCGCAGGCGCAGCAGCTCGACCTCGACCTCTATGTCTCCTACGTCAGCCTGACCTCGCGCACGCCCGCTGGCCGCGTCTTCACGACGACCAACTACCCGTTTGTGCCGACCATGCGCTTCTCGCCCGCCCATCAGGTCCGGCGCGCGCCGGATGCCGGCTCGCTGGAGGAACTGCTGGCCGCCCACCAGGACCTGCTCGACAGCCAGGGGCTGGCCACCGCCGACCTCGCTGAACCCGATCCCGAGGTGCTTGCCACCCAGATCGAACAGGACCTGCGCGCCCAGATCACCCACAACCTCGACACCGGCCTGCTCGAACCCGCCGGCGAGGAGGGCCTCATCCGCTACTCCTGGCGCGGCTGCGTCCACCTCTGGCTGCAGGTGGTCAAGGACATGATCCGCGTCTGAGCGCTTTCCCGCTTGGCAGCCGCCGCCGCCCTGTGCTAGGGGCTGCCATGCCCAGATCCGACGGCCGCCTCCCCGACCAGCTTCGCCCGGTCGAGTTTTTTCTCGACATCGCCCCGCACGCCACCGCCTCCGTGCTCATCGGCTTCGGCAACACCCGCGTCATCTGCGCCGCCACCATCCAGGACGAGGTGCCGCGCTGGATGAAGGTGCAGGGCGTGCCCGGCGGCTGGCTGACCGCCGAGTACTCGATGCTGCCCTACTCCACCCTCGACCGCAAGGACCGCGACAGCTCGCGCGGCCGACCGGACGGCCGCAGCATCGAAATCCAGCGCCTCATCGGCCGCCGCCTGCGCGCCGTGGTCGACCTGAAAAAGCTCGGCTCGCGCACCCTCTGCATCGACTGCGATGTGCTGCAGGCCGACGGCGGCACGCGCACCGCCTCGATCACCGGCGCCTGCATCGCCGCCGCCATCGCCTTCAACCGCCTGCTCGAAAAGGGCAAGCTCACCCAGCAGCCGCTGACCAAAAAGGTCGCCGCCATCAGTGCCGGCATCTACAAGGGCGAAACCCTGCTCGACCTCTGCTACGAGGAGGACCGCGACGCTGATGTCGACTGCAACCTCGTGCTCACCGAGGGCGGCGACTTCGTCGAAATCCAGGGCAGCGGCGAGGAAGCCACCTTCACCCAGGCGCAGATGGACGCCATGCTCGTCGCCGGCCGCAAGGGCGTCGCCGAACTCTGCGCCCTACAGCAGCAGGCCATCGAGAGCGCCATGAAACCGGCCGACTCCCGCGACCTGCAAAAGCTTGCCGACTTCTTCGGCAAGAAGCCCTGAGCCGCACGGTCACCCAAAGCAGCCCTCACTCTCCGAGTGAAGTTCTGCCCCTCCCGGCACTCGGAGAG
>JAEYYS010000274.1 GCA_023428335.1 Verrucomicrobiota bacterium
CACCAGGGCCTCGGGACCGAAGGGGGTGTCCTCCACGGCGTGCGGCAGGGACAGGCAGAAGCTGCGGACGTCATCGGGAGTCATGCCGGCAAAGAAAGGGCTTTTCCTGGAGTTCGCCATGACATTCAATGGGGCTCCATCATCATGAACACGCGCCTTTTTCCCTGCCTTGTCCTGCTGCTTTGCCCGGCGGCGCTTGCGGCCGACCCGGTCGCCACCCTGCGCGAGGCGCTGACCCTGCACGCCTCCTTCGACCAGGGTTTCAACGCGGATTTCTCGCGCGGCGACAAGGCCTGCTTGATTCGCCAGGGCAAGGAGCTGGTGCCGGCGTCGGCCGGTCCCGAACTCCGCCTGGCACCGAAGGCCGGTCGCTTCGGCGGGGCCTTGCACTTCCCCAAGAAGGGGGCCGTGCGCCCGCAGTTCGCCGGCCCGGGCGTGCTCGGCTACAATGACCGGAGCTGGAGTGCGACGGTGTCGGTCTGGCTGCGCCTGACTCCGGACGAGGACCTCGAGCCCGGCTACTGCGACCCCGTGCAGATCGTTGGCGACGACGGCAAGAAGGGGTTCATTTTCCTCGAATGGTCGAAGGATGAAACACCGCGGTTCTTTCGGTTTGCCGTGCGGCCGCTGCTGCACCTGTGGAATCCGGACAACGCCGCTTGGGACCAGATTCCCGTCGCCAAACGCCCCATGGTGCAGTTGGCGAAGGCGCCGTTCTCGCGCCAGCGCTGGACGCACGTGGCCTTCACGCTGGACCGCCTCAATGACAAGGCGGCCAAGCCCTCGGCCTCGCTCTACCTCGACGGCGAGGCAAAGGGCGCGATCCGCGACTGGGATCTCACCCTCGGCTGGGATCCGGCGAAGGTGGCGCTCGTGCTGGGCGCGGCCTACGTGGGTCACATCGATGATCTCGCCGTCTTCGACCGCGCCCTCGCCCCGGCCGAGATGAAGGCCTTGTTCGAACTCGACAACGGCGTCGCCGACCTGCGCTGAACGTGTCTCAACGGCGCAGGTAGAGCAGCAGGCGGTCGTGCACGAGCAGGGCGAGATCGGGCTTGCCGTCGCCGTCGAGGTCGGGGGCCAGGTAATCGTGCGGTTCATTGCTGAGGCCGACCTTGCCACGGTACTGCGGATCGACCTCGAAGACGCGGAAGAACAGCCGGCTCAGCCAGGGCGCCGACGGCGTCTTGTCCGCGGAGAAGAGCTCCAGCACCCGGCTTGCGCCATTGTCGATGCAGAGCAGGTCGTCGCTGCCGGGCACGCCACTGAAGGCAGCGGGCAGCAGGTCGGTGGCGGCGGTATCCTTCAGTTCGGTGTCGAAACTGGCCACGGTTTCCAAGGCCAACGCAGTGCCGGTGAAGGGATTCAGATCGAAGACCGTCTTGCCAATCATGAGCAGGGCGCTGTCGCCGCCGCGCTGCACGAGCCGGCACTCGTCCGGCGTCAAAGCCGACAGCGCGTGGGTGTGCGAGGCGCGGAAGACACCGTCGGCATCGGGCGTCATCTCATAGAGCTTGCGCGCCGTGGTGTCGGCGAGCAGGGTGCGCGGCCGCCCTTCCTCAGTGGCCACCACGACCGCACTGATCTGGGCGCCGGCCTCGGGGGCATTGAACTGCTCGACCGTCACCGCCTTGCCATCGGCGCCGACCCGGAAAGCGCGGGCAAGCTGGTCGCGCGCAACAATCACCTCGGCGCGGCCATCGCCGTCGAGGTCGGCGGTGGTGAGGGCGGCGGGAGCGAGTTTGTTGAGCAGGTTGTCGGGCAGGCCCTCGGCGCGGCGGAAGGCGGGACTGCCGTCACGGGCGAGCAGGATCTGCATCGGCGCGAGGCTGGAAAACAGGGCGAGGTCGTTGCGGCCATCCTGATCGGCATCGACGAGGCGCAGGGCTGAAGGCTTGAGCGGCGCGCCGGGCAGGTCGAGGGTGGCCGTGGCAAACTGCTTTTTCGCCGCCTCCCAGCGCAGGGTCAGCAGGCTCGTCCGGCCCTTGGCCTCGGTGAGCACCAGCACGGCCGGAGCCGCCGCGGCCCCGAAAGGCCCGGCGGTGAGGGCCAGCAGGGTGTCGCCGGTTTGGTGCAGGCTTTCCGGGTAGGTGAGGCGACCCTTGCGCCAGCGCGACAGGCCAAGGGTTTTTTCCGCCGGACTGAGCAGCAGCAGCTCGGCCTTGCCATCGCCGTCGACATCGGCGACCGCCAGGCCTTCGACGCCACTGAGCGCGGGAAACTCACGCCCCTCGGCGAAGCCGCCATCGGCGCGGCCGGCGAAGAACCACAGGCGCGCGTTCTTGGGCTCGGCGAGCACAACATCGGCGTGGCCGTCGCCATCGAGATCGCCAAAGGCACTGGCGCCGCTCTTGGCGTCGGCGGCGGGCACGGCGTGGCGGATGCTGGCGGCGCGATCGGAATCGCCGGCAACCGCAGCGCGCGCGAGGCGGGCGACCTCGACCATGCCGGTGTCATCGCGAATCCAGGCGAGGCCTTGGCTGCCGCCGCGCAGGCGCAGCGGCTGGACCCAGCAGCGGCTCTGCGGGATCTGCAGGCGCCATTCCTCGCCAAAGGCAACTCCGGGCTGCTGCAGGCGCACGAGCACGGCATCGCCCTCGGAGGCGGTGCAGAACAGATCGGCGCGACCATCGCCATCGAGGTCGGCGCTGCGCAGGCCACCGCAGTCCGTCTCACCCACCGCATACACCCGCGGTTCGCCCCAGGCGCCAGAGGCGGGCTGACGCCAAACGCGCAGACGGGTCTCGGTCAGCAAAGCAAGATCAACGCGGCCGTCGCCATCAAGGTCGCGGGCGAGCAAAGACTCAGGATCCTCGGACACCGAATCGAGCACGAACTCCGTTTTGTCGGCCCAACCGCCCTGCGCGTCCTGACGGCGCAGCACGAGTTTCTTGTCATCGGTCGTGTAGGCGATGTCCGGACGGCCGTCGCCATTCCAGTCGCCCACCGCGAGCGCATGGGCGAGCCGGCCGATGACCAGCGGCTGCTTGTCGAGCCGGGAGATTTCCAGCACCGGGTTCCAGCGGTCCGGACGCGACGAGCGTTCCGGTTCGCCGGGGCGTGGGCCCTCCTTGCGCTGGAGCAGGAACTCGATGCGGGCGCGGTCGCGATTGATCAAAACGAGGTCGGCCAAACCATCGCCATTGAAATCGGCCGAGCGCAGGCCGGTGGTGTTCCAGTCGAGCTTCACCACCTCGGGACCGTCCAGATAGACGCCGTCAGCGAAGGCGACGGCGCTGCAGGCGGCAAAGAGCAGAAGGTGGCGCATGAGCGGTCGGGTGGCGCGCTTCAGGGGGCCGGCACCGGGCGGGTGAGCAGGCGGTAATGCATGGCGTCGGCGGGCTGATAGGCGGCACCGACGCCCTGGCCAAAGTAGCGCGACCACATCGCGTCGGAAGGCAGCGATTCGGGATCAAAAATGCCGCCGCCATCACCGCCGGAAGCCGGGGCCTTCGGGCCCTTGGCCTTTTTCTGCAGGGCGCCGGCCATCTGGGTCTGAGCCAGGGTGGCAGCCTCGACCATGAGCTTCATCAACCGGCTGCTGTCGGTGACGCTGACGCCCATGTGCCCGGGCGGCAGGCTGGCGAGCAGTTCGCGGGCTTGTTCTCCTTCCCAGAGGCTGGGGCCGGAAGGATCCTTCATGCGCGTGAGCACGGTCTTGAGCAGGGTCTGTTGCCCGGTGCTGAGCAGCAGATGGGAATCGGTCAGGCAGAAGGCAAAGCCAGGAGTTTCCTCGGCGGCCGCAGGCATCTTGACGCTATAAATCGTGTGCCCAAGGAACTCCGATTCCTCGAAGGCGGCGAAGCCGGCGCCGACGAAGCGGCGCACGCCCTCAAGCGCGCCGCCGAGGCGGTTGCGGTCGCGCACCTTGAAGGCAACGACCTGGCTCTGCGCGGTGGCATCGCCGTCGGTGATCTCCACGTACTCATCGCCGAGACTGGCGAAAAAATCGTCGCGCAGCTTGATGCCGACCTGGCCCTCGACCATGCCGAGTTGGGCGGTGGCCATGGCGGCGACCGGACCGAATTTTCCGAGCAGGGCGAGCAGTTCGTCCCACAACTCAACCATGCTGAAGCGGGCGCTGCTGCCACTGATCACCTCGGCCGGCACAAACCCGGGCATTTCGACCGGCCCCACGGCATCGGTGCGCAGCAGGGCGAGCAGGCCGGCGGGTTTTTCGGCGTGCAGCAGGGCAAAGTCGACGTGCGACTGCTGTTCGCCGAGATCGAACATGAAGGCGATGGCCTGCAGTTGCTCGAGGCCGAGCGCCTCAATCACCTGGCCGGGCGAGACTGGCAGCGGGCTGTTCTGACCGGCCTGTTCGCCGGCCTTGCGTGCGGCGTCGGCAGCCCAGCGCATGAGCACCTCACCATTGAAATAGAGACGCAGGTCGGGCGTGCCGCCGGCGAGGGCATCGAGGCGGGCAAGATGGCCGGTCACCACCGGCGAGGCTTCGGCCGCACCGCTTTTCAGCGAGGCAATCATCTGCTCCATGAGCTTGCGCGAGTTGCCCTCGACGAGAACCTCGCCAACGAAGGCATGACCGGACTCCCACAGGGTTTCATCGTCCTCTGACTTGCTGAGCACGCTCACCTCGACGCCGGCGAGCTGCAGGGAGCGCGGCTTGAGCGCCTCGTCCTTGGCGACCGCCAGTTCGCGTTCGCGGTCCTTCATCTCCTGGAGTTCCTTGAGCTTGCCGCCGGCCTCGCTGAGGGCGACGAAGGGCAGGCCCTTGGCGACCTCCTCCGGCGTGTCGGCCGCGAACACGGCCAGGCTGGCACCGGGGTAGCGCTTGAGCGTGTCAGCCAGGCCCTCGCCGGTGGTCTCCTTGAAGAAGGCATTCCAGGGCGCGTCGCCATCCTTCATCATAGGCGCCGTCCAACGCTTGAACTCCTCGTCTTCGAGCAAACGCCCGAAGCTGCCGCCATTCCAGTCGTCGACCAGTTCCGGGGTGTTCTTGACGGCGATGACGCCGAGGGTGTTGACGGGCAGCAGCTTGTACCAGTCCTCAAGCGCCCCGGCACGCAGGCTGGTGGCAAAAAACAGGCTGAGCGCGGCGAGGCCGAGCAGGCGGGTGGGCGTCGGTTTCATGGATTGGGCTTGGGGGTATCGGTGGCGGGCGCGGGTGGCCGCAGGTAGCGGAAGCCGCTGTTGGGATTGCGCGGATCGAAGGCGAAGGCGTCGCGATTTTTCAGGAACAGCTTCAACAGGTTGGCCGGGATGGAGAAACCAAGGCCCTCAACGCCAACGCCGGCGAGCTTCATGTTGTTGACGCCGACGACCTCGCCGCGGGCATTGAAGAGCGGACCGCCGGAGTTGCCGGGGTTGATCTGGGTGGTGCTTTGGATCGACCAGGCGCCGCGGGTGTCGCGGGCACGCACGCTGACGATGCCCTGCGAGACCGTGCGCTCAAGGCCGAGCGGACTGCCGATGGCAAAAACTGGCTGGCCCTGGCTGAGTGCATCCGAATCACCGATCGGCACGAACGGCAGGTCGGCGGCGTCCGGATCGTCGATCTGCAGCACGGCGAGATCGAGGAAGCCGTTCATGGCGACAATTTTCACCTTGGGGAAGACGAGTTTTTCCAGGCCGCTGCCGGCCTTGCGGTAGACGAGCACGGAGATCTCGCGTTCGCCGGCGATGACATGCTGGTTGGTGATGACATGGCCGAGCTTGTTGATGATGAAGCCCGAGCCGAGGCCGGAAGCCGTCTGGATCTGCACCACGGCGCCGCCGACGCGCTCGACGTTTTGATCGACCGGCAGCGGATCGCGCCCGGCGTCGACATAATACAGATCCTCGGCGCGAGCCTGGGCCACCGGGGCGGCGGCGACGGGCGACACGGTTTCGCGGGCGGCGATTTCATCGAGCGGCACGGCAAGCACGCTAAAGCCGAGATCGATGAGCACGCTGTCCGCGCGTTCGCGCAGGATTTCGCCACGGATCTCGGCGCCATTGCTCAGGCGCAAGCAGACCGGTTCACCCGCCCCGGCCGACAGGACGGCCGACAGAAGGGCAAAGAGGAAAATCCAGCGCTGGCTCACGCCCGCCGAGGTTAGCCGGCAGGCGCACGGATACGAGAAAAAAGCGTGGTGCCCCAGCGAAAAATTCGCGTCCCTGCCCCGGTGACTCACTGCTCCAGCATCCTCAAAAGCTGGGCGGCTTCGGCGAAGTCGCCGCGCAGCGACAGCGCCCTTCGGGTGGCCTGCACGGCCTCGTCGCGGCGGCCCAGACGGGCGAGGATGGTGGCGCGCGCGTAGGGCAGCCCGGGGTCGCGCGGATCGGCGGCCTCGCCCTGGCGCAGCGCCGTCAGCGCCTCCTCGGTGGCTCCCTGGCCGTTGAGCGCCAGGCCGAGGTTGTACCAGGCGCGAGCGTAGCCGGGGTCGAGCTTCACGGTCTCGCGCAGGGCGGCAATGGTGCCGTCCATGTCGCCAGTCTCACTGAGGGCGAGGCCGAGCGCGTAGTGGTATTCCGCGTGACGCGGTGCAAGACGGATGGCGTCGCGCAGCTTGGTGATCGTCTTCGGCGTGTCGCCGGCCGCGTTGTACAGCATGGCGAGGTCGTGGTGAAAGGGCGGCGAGTTGGGATCCCATTCGACCGCGGTGCGCATGTGCCGGATCGCCTTCGGCAGGTCGCCGCGGGCAAAGTGGTACTGGCCGAGCTGCATCTGACCACTGGGCTGGTCGGAGTTCAGGCGCAGCATGTGTTCCAAGTCGCGTCCGGCGGCGGAGGTCGGATCGATGGAGTCGCGCAGTGCCCAGGCGGCGGTGACGCGAACGCTGCGGGCGACATCGTCGAGCAGCTTTTCCACGCGGTTGCGCAGGCGACCGTCCTGCAGCACCGGTTCGAGCACGCGGGCGGCGGACTGGCGGACCAGCGGGTGCGGATGCTCAAGCTGGGCGGCCACGGTTTCCTGCACACGCGGCTCGCCGATCCAGCGGTCGAGACTGAGGGTGGCGCTGGCCTTCCAGGCCGGAATTTCCTCGCCCGCCAGCAACTCCAGCAGCCCGTCGCGGCCCTCGGGCCGGCCCTGGCGTGCCTGGGCCATGGCGAAGGCGCGCTTGCGGGTGTGGCGCTCCATCTTCGGGCCATACCACTTCTCGACGGCCTGCAGGGCCCAGTCGACGCTCTGATCCTGGTGACACTTGTTGCAGGCGTTGGGCACGCCATGCTCCTTGGTCAGCAGCGGATCGGGGATGCTGAAGCTGTGGTCGTGGCGCGGGTGGCGCTGCATGTAGGTGGTCTGCGGCATGTGGCAGTTGATGCACTGGTTGCCGGTGCTCTCCATCTTGTGGAAGCTGTGCACCTCGGGCACGATGGCCGGCGCATTGGGAAATCCGCCGGGCGTGTGGCAGCGCATGCAGAGCTGGTTGCCGGGCAGGATCGTCTCCATGCTGTGCATGTCATGACAGTCCATGCAGCGCACGCCGGCGTGATGCATGCGGCTGCTCAGGAAGCTGGCGAACTCATAGTTCTCATCGCGGATCTGGCCGTCGGGATAATAGATGTCGCTGCCGTCGGTGACCGTGAGCAGGTAGTGATCCCAGAATGACTCACCAGGCACGAAGTCGCCGGTGATCTCACCGCGCCTCGCGTGGCAGCCGGCGCAGTTCTCGATGTGCTGGTCGCGCGTCCATTTGACGAGGTGCGGATCGCCCTTGGCGCCGGTGTTGGCACGCTGCCAGTCATCGTGCGCCTTCATCGGCCCGTGGCAGGACTCACAACTGACCGTGAGCTGGGCCATGGCCGTGTGGTAGCTGTCGGTCTCCGGCTCGTAATTCTTGCGCAGGCGGGTGTTGTGGCAGCTCGCGCACATCTGGTTCCAGACCATGCCGCGCCCCGTCCAATGCCCCCACTCACCAGGCTTGCGATCCTCGTCGCCATAGACGTTGAACCAGTCGCCCTGGTGCGGATCGTAGCAGGCCTCCATGGCATGCAGGCGACCGCCGGTGCCCTCGACGAGGAACTGGCGCAACGGGTCGTGACCAATGACGCGCTCGACCTTCCAGGGACCGGGCCGGTTGTCGAAGCCGGGCGAGAGGATTTCGAAGACATCGCCGCTGCGGCGCGCCTCGCTGGTCTGGCTGCCATGCTGGAAACGCTGCGCCGGCTCGAAGGCGGCAAGATCCAGCTGCGGATTGGGCAGTCGCTCGGCCAGGCCGTGGTTCGAGCCCTTCCATTTCGCGTGCTCGGCGGCGTGGCATTCGGCACAGGAGGCATCACCGGCGTACTGGGCGAAGACGGCCTTTTCCTCGGGCATCACATAGGGCGCGATCTTCGCTGACGGCACCGGGTCGGTGGGCACCACGAGGTGGTTGGGTGCCGGCTGCAACAGGGCGTACACCACGACACCGAGGGCGGCGAGACCGCCGAGCCAGACAAGGCGGCCACCCGCGCGGGCGGGCGCCGGGGGTGTGCTGCCGGTCGGCCGGTTTTTCTTCATCCTCCTCATTACGCGGCGGAAGCCGGCGAAGTCAACGCCATGCGCTTCAGCGCACCGCCGGCATGCCGGCGGAAAGGCTGTCGCCGAGCCAGCGCACGAGGCTGCCGATGACGGCATGCTTTTTGGCGAGCGCGGACAGGGCCGGCCAGTCCATGCGCGGGCGCAGCACCGGCGCAGTGACGCGCTGCAGGCGCAGCTTGGCGAGCACGCTTTCGAATTCCGCCACCCCCATCGCGTGCAGGTCACGCGCGGGCGGCAGGTCATCGAGCTGGGCAACATGAATCCCGAGGCTGCTGATGCCGACGCCGAACTGGTTGCCCAGACTGCGCAGGGCCTCGACGAGGGCCTCGTCGTTGAGGGGTTCGGCGACCACCATCTCGCTCTGCAGGGTCCACCTTGTTGCGCTGAGGGTCTGGAAGAATTCGGCGGCGCAGTTTTCGTGAGTGATGCCGGTCTTCAACTGCACGCCGGTGACGATGGCCTCCGGGCCCCCGAGGTGACGGCGCAGGCCGAGCATGGCGGTGTCGAAGCGGGTGACATCATCCGGCCCGGTCTCGAGATCCCATTCGGCGACGACGAGGTCGGGAATGTCCCAATGGCTGCGCACCTCGACGGCCTGGCCGGCGCGACCGCTGAGCAGGAAGGGATGCTGGGCGCGCAGCAGGCAGAGTCGCTCAAAGATCGCCAGCAGGCGCAGGTGGCGACCGGCGCGCTGGTCGCCCTCGACACCGCCGAACAGGTAGCCGGAGGTGCTGGCCGGGACAACACGTGCCTGGCGCAGGTAGTACCCCTGGCCCTGGTCCACCTTGGCAATTGGCGAGGTCGCGTCGTAGGAGAGGATGGAGAAATGGTAGCGCAGGGTAGCGTCGCTGTAGTCGCCGGCGAGGCGCAGGCGCACCATGCGGATGAGTTCCGTTCCCTTGATGGCCTGTTCGGGGTCGTCGGGGAGGATGTCCGGGAGGATGACTCTCAGTTGTTCGCGCAGGTTCATTCCGACGGGCGGTGCATGGGTGGCGCAGGATGCAGGAGGGAGGCGGCGCCGGTCAAGACGGAAACACGGATTCTTTGAGGCGAATGCGCACGCGACGTTGATTCAGCCAGCGCACGCCGAACATGTCGAGAGTGGCGCGCCAGGCGCGGTTGCCGAAGCCATACTTGCTAACGCCATGCACGCGCGGCCGGTGGTTGACCGGCATCTCGGCGACGCGGTAGCCCATGGCGCCAACCAGCGCGGGAATGAAGCGGTGCATGCCATTGAAGGGCAGCAGCGCCTCACGGCATTCGCGGCGCATGACCTTGAGCGTGCAGCCGGTGTCGCGCACACCGTCGCCGACAAAGCGCGCGCGCACGGCATTGGCGATGCGGCTCTGCCATCGCTTGAAGGCAGTGTCCTTGCGGTTGGCGCGGTAGCCGCAGACCAGGTCGCAGCCCTGCTCCAGCCGGGCGATCAGCGCGGGGATGTCGGCGGGATCGTTCTGCAAATCGCCGTCGAGCGTGACCAGCACCTCGCCGCGTGCCGCCTGCAGTCCGGCGTACATGGCCGCGCTCTGTCCGGCATTGACGGCGAACTCGATGAGCCGCGTGCGTGCGTCGCGGCGAACGCGCGCGACGGTGGTGTCGGTGCTGCCGTCATCGACGAGGATGAGTTCATAGTCGCGACCCGCGAGGGCGGCGGCGATCTGCTCCTGGAGTTCCACCACATTGTCCTGCTCGTTGTACAGCGGCACAACGACGGAGATGGCGGGCGCGGATGTCATCGGCTCAAGGGGCAGGGTCGCCGGCAGCCTCAAGCGCTGCCAGGCGCTTTTCGAGAGTCTTGAGGCGTTCCAGAATGTCGGGAATCTTGCCCGGCAGGGTGAGCAGTCGGCGTCCCTCAAGCAGGGGCTTGGCCGGAAAACCGGTGTAGGCCCCGGGCTCGGTCAGGCTCTTGGTGACGCCGGCCTTGGCGAGCAGTACCACCTTGTCGGCGATCTCCAGATGACCGGCAATGCCGACCTGGCCGGCAACGGTGACATAGTCGCCGAGGCGGGTGCTGCCGGAGATGCCCACCTGCGAGACAATGACGCAGTGCCGGCCAATGCGGACGTTGTGGCCGATCTGCACGAGGTTGTCGATCTTCGTGCCTTCGCCAATGACCGTGCGGCCGAAGCGGGCGCGGTCGATGGTCGTGCAGGCACCGATCTCCACGTCATCGCCGATCTCGACAATGCCGACCTGCTCGATCTTGAGATGGCGCCCGTCGATGAATTCGTAGCCGAAACCGTCGCTGCCGATGACCGTGCCGCTGTGAACGATCACACGCCGCCCGAGCAGACAACGCTCGCGCACGGTGCTGCCGGCATGCAGGACACAGCCCTCACCGAGACGGGCGCCGCGACCGACAAAGGCGCCGGCATGGATCGAGCAGCCATCGCCGATCTCGGCCTCCGCCTCGACCACCGCGCAGGGACCGATGCAAACCCGCTCAGGATTGAAGCATGCGCCCTCGGCCACCTGCGCCGAGGGATGCACGCCCGCCTGGAAAGGCAGCGGCTCCGGGGTGAAATGGCGGACGACGGCGGAGAAGGCCAGGGTTGGATTGGCCACGGCGACCAGGGCGGGACCGTCGCCGGGAGCCGCCTCAACGTTCGCGGCCACCAGCACGGCAGCGGCGCGCGTGGTCTTCAGCGCGGGTGCGTAGCGGTCGTTGCCGAGAAAGGTCACCTCACCCGGGCCCGCTTCGGCGATCGAGTTGATGCCGGAGAGCCTGGCAGCCGGATCACCGCGGCGAATCTCGCCGCCGACCAATCCGGCCAATTGCTGGAGGGTAAGAAACGCACTCATCTCGGGAAGCGATGAGGGGCACGCTGCGGGATGACCCGGCGTGTCCTGGACTGGCAAAACGCGACCGCTCAGGGCTTCTTCGTCGGCTCAGCGCCTTCGGCAGGCTTCTTGTTGAGCTCGGCGACGACGAGGTCCGTGAGGTCGGTGGCGTCCTTGTAATACAGCAGCACGGGCACCGTCGAAAGGCTCATGCCCGAACGGTCGAAAACGAAGTCATAACCCTCGGCCTTGGCCTTCTCGCGCACGGCGGTGAGGATTTCATCGTAAATGCCGCGGCGGATCTCGACATCCTCCTGCTTGAGCTGGTTGGTGCGGCGGTTCTGGGCCTCGCTGATCTCCTGCTCGAGCTCGCGCAGCTGCTTGGCCTTCTCCTCAAATTCAGCGGCCTTTTTGCTGCGCACCTCGGGCGAGCTGATCGGGTCGCTGATCTCCTTCTTGAGCTTCTGCATGCCGTCCATCAGGGTCTTGTAACCCGACCAACGCTCGTTCATCTCACGCTGGGCCTTGTCGACATTGGCCTTGAACTTGTCGGCCGCCTCCTTGGTCTTGGTGAACTCGGAGAAGGCCTTGGACATGTCGACGACGCCGAATTTGAGGTCGGCGGCACCGGCACCGGACAGCAGGGCGCCGGCGACGAGGAGGGAAAGCAGGGGGCGGATCATGGAACGAAGTTGGAAGCGGGAATCAGAATTTGTAGCCCATGTTGAACTGGAAGCGCGGGCTGTCGCCGGTGAACTCGTCCTTGTGGACCGGAATGCCGAGGTCAAGGCGGATCGGGCCGATGGGCAGGAACATGCGCAGGCCGATGCCGGCGTTGGAATAGAGCTCACCGTCGCCGACGATCGGACCGCCATTGCGGATGCCGCGGGCGTTGCGGCCGTTGGTGGCGTCGACATCGGTGCTGATGTAACCGAGATCGTAGAAGAAGGCGCCGCGCACCTTCTCGATGATTGGGAAGGAGTACTCGGCACTGGCGAAGATCGAGGAACTGCCGCCGATGGGCTCGCCGGAGATGTCCTTTGGACCCGCCTCGCGGAAGTCGTAACCGCGGACGTTGTTGGCACCGCCGAGGAACTGCCGCTCATAGATCGGCACCTCGCCCGAGCCCCAGGCGTCGACGAAGCGGGCCATGCCCTCGAAGCTGATGATGCCGTCGCCCGGCAGGCTGAAGTACTGGATGCCGCCGAAGTTGGCGCCCCAGACTTCGGCGTCGCCGCCAAGGCCGGAGGCCATCATGCCGGCCTCGAGCTTGTGACCCTTGCGGGTGATGAAGACGCTGTCGCGGGTGTCGTGAACAATGCTGAAGTCGAGCTTGCTCTGGATGAACTGACCGTCCTCCTCACGCAGGATCTCGGTGGTGCTGCGGCGGTCATCGACGTCGATGTCGATGGACTGCAGGGTGTACAGGCCCTCGATGTAGGCGTGGTCGCCGATCGGCTTGCGCAGGCCGATGGAGGTACCGGCATTGGTCTGGTCGAAGCGGTCCGACAGGTAGAACATGTTGCGGTAGAACAGCTCGGTGGTGAGCGCCAGTTTCTGGCCCATGAACCAGGGTTCGGTGAAGGACAGGTTGAAGTCCTGGCGCTGCGGACCGAAGCGGATGTTCATGTTGAAGCGCTGGCCGGCGCCGCGGAAGTCGCTCCAGTCGCTGATGTCGAAGTTGGTCTGGGTGACGTCAATGAAGCCGACGATGCTGTCGATCGAGCTGAAGCCGGCGCCGAAATTGATGGTACCGGTCGGCTTCTCGGTGACGTTGACCTCGATGTCCTTGAAGCCGGGCACCTCGGTGGCGACGGGGCGGACGGTGAGCGGGTTGGCCTCGCCGGGGCCTTCAAAGTAGTTGAGGTTCTGCAGGCGCTGCTGGGAATTTTCCAGCAGGACGGTGTTGAGTTCGTCGCCGGGCGTCAGCGGCAGTTCGCGGCGGATGACGCGGTCCTCGGTGTTGCTGTTGCCGCTGATGTTGATCTTGCGGATGAAGGACTTGCCGCCCTCGTAGACACTGAAGGTGACGTTGAGCTTGCCGGGACCGGCGTCGGACAGGCGGGTCTCAACACGGGCGTCGGCGTAGCCACGCGAGCCATAATAATCCTGGATCATCTTCTCGTCGTCGCGCACCTCGGTGCCGGAGTAGATCTGGCCGGGCTCGGTGAGCACGGCGGGCATGAGTTCCTCCTTGGTGAACAGGGTCAGGCCCTCGATCTCCAGGCCGGCGACCTCATACTGGGCGCCCTCGGTGATTTCGAAGACGAGGGCGACGCGGTCGTCGCTGACGGTTTCGCGACGGTAACCGACCTGGACGTAGACGTAGCCCTTGTCCTGATAGGCCTTCTCGATCTTGCGCACGTCCTCAAGCACCGCCTGGTTGTCGAGCTTGCCGGCCTTGCCGAACAGGCGCCAGAAGGTCTTCTCCTTGGAGGTCAGTTCGGCGCGCAGCTTCTTGTCGGGGATGGCCGTGTTGCCTTCGAAGCGGATCTCGCCAATGAAGCCTTTGCCGCCTTCCTCAATCTTGAAGGTCAGGCTGGTGAAACCCGGCTTGCTGGAGGGAGCGGTTTCGTAGGTGACGAGGGCGTCGGAGAAACCCTTTTTCTGGTAGAGCTCAAGGATCTTCTGCTGGGCGGCCGAAATCTTGATCTCATCGACCGGATCGCCGACCTTGACCTCAATTTCCTTGCGCAGCTTGTCGTTGTCGAAGGCGGCATTGCCCAGGAAGGCGATCTCGCCGATGCCGCCACGACCGGCGATGGTGACAATGACGCGCACGCCACCGGCCACATCGACAGCGCGGATGTCGACGTTCTCGACGGCGCCGGTCTGGTAGAGGTTGCGCAGGTCGCGCTCCACCCCCTCGTCGGTGTAGGGCTCGCCGACGCGGGTGGACATCTGGGCGCGCACGCGGTCAGGATCGAGGGCGGAGACCCCCTGGAATTCGACATCAACGGCCCGGACAATCTTGCGGCCGGCGGGAGCGGGCGCATCGAGCGCGACCTGAGCCGCGAGAGGAGCGGCGACAAGCAGCGCGGCCGAGAGCAGCGCGCCGGCGGCCCGGCGGGCGAGGGAGAGGACTCCAAGGGACGTCATAAGGAGGAGGGAGCTGGGAACGAAGAACGATGACCCGGGCAGTCGACCGGGCTGCCGCAGTAATGCTGACCATCGAGAGGCGCGTCAAGATTTAAAAACAGCATTCACCGGTGCTGCCGTGCATCACAGGAGTACCGGAGCCGGTGACAACCCCCGCAGGAATGGCCGGGGCGCCGCGTTTTTCCTCTTCTGCCATGAACCGCCGCCTCCTGCCCGCCCTGTTCCTGCTCACCGTCGCCGCCGCCCGCGCCCAGGATGTGGCCGGCAACGAGCAGGTGCAGAAGATCATCGAGACCTTCGCCGGCCGCGGCACGCTGGCCGATGACAGCCCGCCGACGCCGGCTCAGGAGGCGGTCAAACACTTCCAACTGCGCCCCGACCTCGCCATCGACCTGATGGCAGCCGAGCCGGTGGTCGAGCAGCCCTTGTACGCAAGCTGGGACTCCCGGGGGCGAATGTGGGTCACTCTCTACCGGCAGTACCAGTTTCCCGCCGGGCTGAAGATCGTCAGCTATGACCCGCACCTGCGCGCCAAGTTCGACAAGGTGCCGCCGCCGCCGCCGCGCGGTCCGAAGGGGGCCGACAAAATCACCGTCTTTGAGGACACGGATGGCGACGGCTTTTTCGACAGGCACACCGATGTGCTCACCGGCCTCAACATCGCCAGCGCCGCCCTGACCGGCATGGGGCGCATCTGGGTGTTGAATCCGCCCTACCTGCTCAGCTACCCTGACGCCAATGGCGACGGCCTGCCCGAGGGCGACCCCGAGGTGGAACTCAGCGGCTTCGGCCTGGAGGACACCCACAGCGTCGCCACCAGCCTCGCCTGGGGCATGGACGGCTGGCTGTATGGCGCCAACGGCAGCACCACCACCGGCAACGTCAGCAGCTCCAACAGCAAGAACGTCAAGTGGGAGGGCCAGTGCATCTGGCGCTACCATCCGCGCCGGAAGCTCTTTGAAATCTACGCCGAGGGCGGCGGCAACACCTTCAGTCTCGACATCGACGCCAAGGGCCGGGTCTTCTCCGGCACCAACAACGGCAAGACCCGCGGCATGCACTACGAGCAGGGCAGCTACGGCATCAAGGGCTGGGGCAAGCACGGCCCGCTGACCAATCCCTACGCCTTCGGCTGGTTCGAGCACATGAAGCACGAGGGCGATGAAAAGCGCTTCCCGCAGGCCTTTGCCATCTACGAGGGTGGCCTGCTCGGCAGCGCCTACGAGGGCAGGATCCTGGCGCCCAACTCGCTCGCCAACCTGGCCTATGTCAGCGAGCGCCTGCCCGACGGTTCCACCTTCCGCACCAAGGATGAGGCCCTGCTGCTGTCCTCACCCGACCGCTGGTTCCGCCCGGTCTGGGCCGGGGTGGGCCCTGACGGCGGCTTCTACATGGCCGACTGGTACGACACCCGCCTCAGCCATGTGCGACCGGTCGACGACTGGCACAAGACCAGCGGCCGCATCTACCGCATTCGGCCCGCGAGCGGCGCACCGAAACTCAAGCCGTTTGATCTCAGCAAAGCCAGCGGCGAGGCCTTGCTCGGGCATCTCGGCCACGCCAACGAATGGTTCCGCAAGCAGGCCGTACTGGAGATCGGCTGGCGCGGCCTGACTGAACTCACGCCGAAGCTTGAAGCGATGCTCGACGGTCCGCAGGCTCTGGAGGCGCTCTGGGCGCTGGACGCGCTGCGTCCGGATCAAGCCGCACCACTGCAGCATCGCGATCCCTACGTCCGCCGCTGGGCCGTGAAGATGCTCGGCGAACGCCGGCAGGTGGAGGGCGACGGTCTTGCCAGGATGGCGCGCGGTGAAACGCATCCCGAAGTCCGCGCCCAGATTCTCGCCAGCGCCAAGCGACTGCCGGCGGCCGCTGCCCTGCCCCTGCTCTGGGCCGGCGACGCCGAGGACACCAGCGGCCACCTGTCCCTGCTCGCCTGGTGGGCGCTGGAGTCGAAGGCCGAAAAGGAACGCGCCGCGGTCTTTGCCTTCCTGCAATCCGATGCCGCCTTCCTGAAAACCGCCCTGTTCCGCGATCACCTCGCCGAAAAGCTTGCCCGTCGCTACGCCCTGGCCGGCGGCGACGACAACCTCAACGCCTGCGCCGAACTGCTCGCCCTGACGCAGGACGAAGCCCTGCGTGCGAAATTCATCGCCGGCATCGCCACCGCCTTCGAGGGCGCCGAACTGCCAAAGCTGCCGGACGCGCTGGCGAAGGCACTCCAGGATTACATGGCGAAGCAAAGCGGAGGCGACCTGACACTGGCTCTGCGCAGCGGCAGCGCCGAAGCCCAGAAGAAGGCGCTGGCCCTGCTCGCCAGCAGCAAGGAATCGAATGCCGCGCGCATCGCGGTGGCGAAAACGCTGGCGGAACTCGGCAAGGCCGAAGCCGTGGCGCCCATGGTCGCCATCCTCAGGGGCACCAACCCGCCGGGCCTCAAGCGCGGCATCCTGCAGGCAGCGGCACGCTTTGACGACCGCCGCATCGCCGAGGCCCTGCTCACCTCCTACGAAGCGCAGATCGCCGGCGACAAGGCCCTGCGCGAGGATGCCCTGCGTGTGCTCGCCGGGCGCAAGGCCTGGGCCCTCGAACTGGTCCATTTTGTCAACCAGTGGAAGGTGCCGGCACGACATGTGCCGGTCGACGTCGTCCGCCAGCTCAGCCTGCATCGGGATCCGGCGATCGACGCCGCCCTCGACACCCACTGGAAGGGCCTGCTGATCACCGGTCCGAGCGAGGCCAAGGAGAAGGAAATGGCCCGCATCAAGGCCGTGCTTAAAGCCGGGCTGGGCGACCCGGAAAAGGGCAAACTGCAGTATGCCGCGCGCTGCGCGATCTGTCACAGGCTCTTTGGCGAGGGCATGGCCATCGGGCCGGAACTCACCGGTTACGACCGCGGCAGCGCCGACTTCTGGCTCGACAACCTGTTCAATCCCAGCCTGGAAATCCGCGAGGGCTTCGGCAACTACATCGTCAACATGAAGAATGGCCAGATTCTCACTGGCATCATGGATGCGCAGGACGCCGCGGGCATCGTGCTCAAGGACATCGCCGGCAACCGCACACCGGTGAAGCAGGCCGACATCGACCGGCTGGAAGCCAGTCCGGTTTCCCTCATGCCCGAGGGGCTGACCGCCGGCATGAGCGATGCCGATCTGCGCGACTTCTTTGCCTACCTGATGAAGGCGTTGCCGTGATCAGCCGGCCCTTTGCACAACCCGCCGGGAAGGCCGAGTGGCGTCGCCGCGATCCGCCCCAGTGACGGCGGGCCGGGAACAGGCCCGCCGCTCACCACCAACCCGTGCCGACGGATCTGCCGCAGGCCGTCAAGGATCCTGAACCTCCAGGGAGACCGCATTGCTGACCTCGCCATCGGGCGTCAACGCATTGGTGACGCGCACGGTGTAGCTGCCGATATCGTCCAGGGAAACCGCATCAAACACCAGCTTGTTCACGGTAGTATTGGTTCCAATCTCGGCGCCATCCTTGAGCCACTGGTAGAACAACGGGCTGGTGCCCTGGGCCGTGGCGGTGATCTCGACACGCGCACCGGCCGGCACCGGCTGCTCGACCGGCATCGTGATGGCGGCGGCGACATTCGTCACCGGCAGACCGACCACCAGCTCCACTGGATCGCTGAGCACGCCAGCCGGAGTTTCGGTGTTGAAGACACGGACGGTGTAATTCGCCGTGTCGGACTCGGCGACCGCGAGCAGGGTAAGGGTCACGCTGGTGGCACCATCGATGACATTGCCCTCCTTGTACCACTGGTAGGTGAAGGGGCCAAGACCCGCGTTGCTGACGGTGAAGTCGACACGCTGGCCGACGGCGACCGCGCCCGCCGACGGCGTGCGAGAGACGACGACATTGGAGACGCGGGCATCAAGGGCGAGAGCCACCTCGTTGCTCATCACCCCGGGATTGGTCAGGGCGTTGGCGACACGAACGCTGTAGTCACCTTCGTCGCCCGCCGAAGCGAAGTCGATCTCGTAGGTGGCCTGGGTGGCGCCTTCGATTTCCTCGCCGTCCTTGAACCATTGATAGGTGAAGGGGCCGGTACCGTCGGCGGCGGCCAGGAAGGTCACCTCACTGCCGATCGGCACCAGTTCATCGGGCGGCGTGCGCGAGGCGATCGGGTTGCGCACCATCGAGGCGACTTCGAGATTGACCTCGTTGCTGAGCACGCCGGAGGGGCTGAGCAGGCTGGTCACCCGCACGGTGTAGGTGCCGGCGTGAATGGAACTGACCTCTTCAATGACATAGGTGCTCGCGGTCGCACCCTCAATGTCCTCGTTGTTGCGGCGCCACTGGTAGGAGAGCTCGCCACTGCCGACGGCGGCGGCGCTGAAGGTGACGCTTTCGCCCTCGTCGATAAGGGCATCCACGGGGCTGCGGCTGATGATGACCGAGGAGACCGGATTGTTGACGGTGAGTGCCGCCGGGGCGCTGACGATGCGACCGTAGGGCGTGCTGATGACGACATCGTAATCGCCCTCGTTGCCCTCGTTGATGGCGGTGAGCTGATGGCTGGCACCGATGGCGCCGCTGATGCTGTTGCCCTTGAAACGCCACTGGTAGCTGAGCGTGCCGAGCGCCTGGGCGACAACACTGAAGGTGTGGCTGTCACCGGGATCGACGGTGGCCGCCACCGGCTGGGTGAGAATCTGAATCGGCGCGGAGCTGAGGCGCAGACCGCCAGCCAGGATGGGAGAGGTCTTCAGCGTCGTCGCCGGCGGCCCTTCCGAAGGCTTCTGCGCGAGCACGAAGCTGCCGACCCCCTTGCCGGTGTCGCCGGGCACATCGACGGTGACCAACTCGTTGAACTCGTTGCGTCGTTGGGTCTGGGTGTCGGGGATGCGCGGAATGACGAGGCCGTAGAAGGAGGCTTTGCGCTGCGGTTTCAATTCGGGGTCATCATCAAGGCTGAAGCTGCCGCTGATCAGGCCGGTGGTGCGGATGACCGCGAGGTTGACCGATCCCGGATTGCCGGCGGCGGGAATCCCCGGAACGTTGCTGCCGTTGAGGGTGAGCAGCGGCACATCCGGATCCGTCTGGGCCGCTTCCAGACCGCCCTCCTCAAAGGCGAGGCTGGCGTTCTCACTGCTGCCCTGCGGCAGGCCAAGCACGGGCTTGCCGGTGCCTGGCGGGTTGTAGGAGATGCCGAGCGTCTCCAGCGTCAGCGGGCCAAAGCCGTCGCGGTAGGCGCGCTCCTTGGCCGACGCCTGCGGATCCTTGCGCCAGTTCAGACTGCCGGAGACGCGCAGCCAGAGTTCATTGACGCCGGCCGGGGCGAGGTTGACGCCGAGGATGCTCTGGACACCGCCGACCGCCCCCGTACCCTTGTAGAGCGACTGATAGACGAGGAACTGGAACTGGCTGCCGAGGTAGGAACTGCAGGTGAAACTGGTGCCGTCGCCCATGCGCCCCACGCACGAGACAACACCGCTGTTGACGAGCGCCGCGCGCAGGAAGCCGTCGCCCTGCGGAATGTCATCCTCGCCGACATCCTCCTCGTCCAGATGCAGACCGATGTTGAAGGTCTGCTGCAGGCCAACCGGATTCCACGAGGGGTGATACACGCGACGGTAGCCATAGATTTCGGCAGTGTTGACGCCGTCGGTCACCAAGCCGCTGATGTCGCCGCTGTCGGTGAACCCCTGCAGGGCGACCGTTTGGAACAGCAGGGTGAGGTTGGACTGACCCCGGCGTACAATGACGGCCTGACCGCTGGCGAAGTTGCTGCCGGGCGTCTGGCGCATGGTGCCCTTAAAGCTGTAGCGATTCTTGCCCTCGATCAGCTTGCCGCTGACCTGGCCGCCATCGGTGACCGTCAAGTCGAAGCGCCCGCCCTTGTCACCATTGAGCACCGCGGACGGCGCAACCTGACCGATGAAGGAACCGACTGCCGGTTCGGGCATGGGCAGCACGATCAAGGTGCCGCTTACCGGCAGACTCACGCCGGCGGCGTTGCGACCGGTGACCGTCAGCGGATAAAAGCCCGGCTTCGTCGGCCGGCCCTGGATGCGGCCGGTGGCGGCATCCATGCGCAGCCCGGCCGGCAGGCCCTTGATGGTGAAGAGGGCGACCGAGGTATTGGCCTCCCCGCCGAACGGCAGGGTGTGATCGTAATCGAGACCGATGTAAGCATTGGCCGGGGTGAAATTTGCCAGCACTGGACGTTCGGCGAGATTGACGCGCCAGGCGCCCGTCTCGGCCTCCAGACCGCTGCCGGGGCTGCTGACGCGGCAGGTGTAATTGCCGATCTCGGCCTCGCTCAATTCTGTCAGGATGAGTTGGGACTTCGTGATGCCGGTGATCGCAGTGGTTTCGACGAGCAGCAGGCCGCCGTTGCGGAACCACTGGTACTGCAGGCCCGGACCACCGGTCGCCTGCGCCGTCAGCACCACCTTTTTGCCGGCCAGCCCCAGCGCCAGGCGCGAGGCCTTGTCGACGACGAGCACCTCCGCCGACTCGCTGAGCACGTTCTTGGCGGCGACATTGCTGGCCCGCGCCTGATAGACACCGCCGTCGACCAGACTCGCGGCGGGCAGGCTCAGTTTCGTCGAGGTCTGCTTGGGCACGACCTTGCCTGAGCGCAGCCAGGCGATGACCGGCAGGGGCGAGCCGGTGCCGTTCACCTCAAGTTCAAGCGGCTGGCCGACCTCGACCACCTTGGCCTGCGGCTGGGTGGTGAAAACGGGCGGCGCGCGCAGGTCGATGCGGACGATGTTGCTGAGCACGCTGAGACCCTCATCGGCGACGCGCACGGCGTACTCACCGGTCTTGCCGGCATCCACACCGGCCACCACCAGTGTCGGACCGGTCTCGCCATTGATCTCCTCGCCGTCCTTCAGCCACTGGTAACCCAAAGAGCCGCTGCCGGTCGCCCTGACCGCAAGTTTGGCGGTCGCGCCTTCTTTGACGGTCACCGACACCGGCTGGCGGGTGATGACCGGCGCCTTGTAGTTGCGCACGATGGTGGCGGTGAAGGTCTGCGTGCTGACATTGCCATCGAGGTCAGCCGCCTGGACCGTGATCTGGGAGCTGCCCTCCTTGAGGGTCTGCAGCACCAGGCTGGTGCCGCTGATCGCCGCCGAGACAACGCTGCTGTCGCTGTTGGCGGTGACACTGTAGCGGAAGACCGGGACCTGCGCGGCCTGCTGAATGCGCACCGTCTTTTCAACATCCATGTCCACCGGCGCGCTGCCCTCGCTGTTCATCGGCACCGTCTCCAGCGCCTCGCGGCGCAGGAATTGGTACTGACCGTTGCTGAACTCAAAGAGCTGGACACGCTTGTCGAGCGATTCGGCGGTGCCGCTGCCGCTGTTGAAGTTGCGATACACCCCGATCGGCAGGGCGGCGATGGCATCGGCCACGCTCATGCCGCTGCCGGCGACGCGTCCGAAGGCGGCAAACCCCTCGTTCTGATTGTCAAGGTTGAGGGAATTGTCGGCGAGGTTGACGAAGAAATCGAGCGTGGCGCTGTCGGGCGATCCCGGAAGTTTGGCCCAGGCCACGGTGCCACGCACATTGGAGATGCCCGGCTCATTGCGCGGCGACAGGCGCGAAGGCTGGCTGAGCACGAAGTAGTCGGGCGCCTGCACCGGCACGTAGCTGCCGGTCTGGATGATGAACCCCGGTACCGAACGATGGAAGGCGACGCCGTTGTAGGTGCCGTTGTTGACGTAGTGGAGGAAGTTCTGCACCGACTCGGGGGTCAGTTCAGGATAGAGCAGCACGTCGAGGTCACCCAGCGTTGTGCGCAGGCGCACGGCGGCCTGCGAATCGGCATCGGCGAACTTGTCCTGCAGCGGCAGCACCAGTTGCAGGCCGGGCGCGTAGGTGACGTCGGGGATCGGACTGGCGACCGCCGGCGCGACCCCCTGCGGCAGCACGCGCAGATTCAGCACGGCGGTGGCGGTGTGGTCGTTGTTGAACTGCGCCGTCAACGTGCAGGGATACAGACCGGCCACGGAGGGTGTGCCGCTGATGACGCCGCTGGTGGCATTGAACTCCAGTCCGGCGGGCAGGCCGGTGACGTTCCACCCGGTGCGCGCATCGGGATTGGAGGTCGCCAGTTGATAGGTGAAGAACTCGGCCTGCCGCACAGGGTGAAAGGGGCGGATGATGACATCGTCCTCGGCATAACCACTGGCATTGCGCTCCACCTCCGAGGCGAACAGGTTCTGCCACGGCGTCACAAAGCCGTGGTTGGGGGTCGCCTCCGCCTCGGCGGCCTGCTGGGCGGCGAGGCGCCCGGTGACCACACCACTGCTGTTGCGCGTGTAGATGACGGCCTCGACGCGAAACTCATGAGCGGTGCCCTTTTCAAAATCGCTGGGCGTGTCATCGCTGAATTCCGCTTGGCTGACATTCACGCGCCGGGTGTCGGCCGGCAGGGTGAGGGCATACTTCCATTCCGTGGTGCCCTTGACGCGGGCAAAGACTTCAAAATTGGTCTCGGCCTCGGACTGGTCCTGCCACTCGAGGCGGATCTGGCCTGTGTAACCGGTGTCGGTCGCGGTCAGATTGCCCGGGCCCGGAAAGGTCGTGCCAAGCTCGATCTCATTGCTTGGCGCCGATGGATCACCGACCACACTGCCGGAGACCGGATCCAAATAAACCGCCCGCACACGCCAGTCGAGGGTCACGGCCGAACCGACGGTGACATCAAACTGGGTGGCGTTCGCCGCCGTGGTGGCGGCCCCACTGCCAAGTTGCGTCCAGGTACTCTCGTCCAAGTCCTTGTACTCAATGCGGTAACCGCCTTCGTTGTCCGAATTGTCGGTCCAACGCAGCCGGATGCGCGTCTGGTCGAGCACCGAGCCCTGCAGGTTCGTCGGCGCCGTCAGAACCGGAATCGCCACCGAGACCTCGTTGGACAATTCCGAGTCGTAGGGGGTCACCCGCACCGGCGTGGCGTTGTGATAATTGTTCTGCGCCTGAATCAGCCGCAGCACCGAGCGCACGCGGAAGTTGTAGGTCGTGCCGGGAACAAAATCGACCCGGCTGTTGGCCAGGCTGCCGCTGTTGAGATGCGCCAGCTTGCTCGGCGGCAACTGACCCGAGCGCAGCAACACCTCGGTGCGGTCCAGCTCCAGATAAAACGACTTCGTGTAGTCCGTGTCGCCCTGCTTTTTGTAGAAGACCTGATGGTAGGTTTCGGCATTGCTGGTGTCGACCCAGTTGAGTTGCACCCGGCCATCGCCCTGCCCTTCCGCCGTCAGGCCGGTCGGCGTGCCCAGCGCACCCGTGGCGCCGGGGTAGGTGATCGTCTGGATTGGCCCGGCGCGCGATTCGATCTTGGCGCCGTTGTACTTGAAGGCGGTGACTTGGAACTGGATGGTCTGCCCCGGCAGCAGGTTGAAGGGCGACGAAGTGCCCCCGCCCAGATACAGGCCCTCCTGATTGGGACCGAAATAGCCGGCGTTGTAAAACGGACCCGTGTTGCCGCCGCGGAAATCCACCCGGTAGCCCGTCTCATCAATGGCGTTGTCATCCCAGGTCAGCACATAGGTGTCGCCTGTCAGCGTGGTGTTGCCGTTCTTCACTCCGACACTGACACGGGCCTTGACGTCGGAAGGCGCCCCCGGCGGCAATGCCGTCGCGACCACTGCCGGCAGCAGGATCAGACAGGCCAGCCGACGGAAAAAGGGTGGAAAAAGAAAAAGCATGGGGGCAAGGGGCTGCCGACTCAATGGATGTTGGACAGTACCCGGGGGTGGTTTTGTTCGATAAGCCTACTATTTTTGTCATTACATCGTCAATTCTTTTTCCGCGGAAGCCCGCGGCCGCCGTCGGAGCGGGCTTTTGCCAGGCCTGCGCGTTTTTCACTGGCCAACCCCGCCCTGCTGCGCGCATGGTCGGCGCCATGCGCTGCCTCGCCCTGCTCCTGCTCCCCACCCTGGGCCTTGCCCAGACTTCGCCCGACTTCCGCACGACGGAAATCGATGCCGAAATCGGCATTGGTTACGGTCTCGCCCTGGCCGACGTCGATGGCGACGGTCGCACCGACATCCTGCTGGCCGACAAGGACGCCATTGTCTGGTATCAGAACCCAACCTGGCAAAAGCGTGTGCTGGCGCCCAAGCTGACCGACCGCGACCATGTCTGCATCGCCGCGCGCGACATCGACGGCGACGGCAAGGCCGAGGTGGCCGTGGGGGCGCAGTGGAATCCGGGCGACACCGAGACGAGCGGCGCGGTGTTTTATTTGCAGCCGCCGGCCGACCGCCTGCAGCCCTGGACGCCGGTGCAGCTCACCCATGAGCCCACCACCCACCGCATGCGCTGGGTGCGCAACCGCGCCGACCGCTACGACTTGGTGGTCGCACCGCTGCACGGCCGCGGCAACAAGAACGGCGAGGGCGCCGGCGTGCGCCTGCTCGCCTACCACGTGCCGGAGGACGTCACCCAGCCCTGGAACACCACGCTGATCCACGATGGCATGCACATGACCCACAATTTCGAGGTCGTGCCGGCTCCGGCCCATGAGGCGGAAACCCTGCTGCTGGCGGGCAAGGAAGGCATCGTCCGGCTCACGCCGGGTGACGCCGGCTGGAAGGCGCAGTGGGTGTCCGACCACCGCCAGGCCGGCCTCGCTGGTGCCGGCGAAATCCGCTGGGGCGCCTTTGCCGGTGGTCAGCCCTACATTGCCACCGTTGAACCCATGCACGGCCACCAGCTCGTCCTGTACACCCCGCCCGCGGGCGGCCCCAAGGACGGCCTCTGGGAGCGGCGTGTGCTCGATGACAGCCTGGTCGACGGCCACGCCCTCGCCTGCTACGACTACCTCGGCCTCAACAACCGCCAGATCGCCGTCGGCTGGCGCTCGGCGCAAAAGGTCGGCCCGCGCGTCGGCGTGAAGCTGTTTTACACCACCAAGGAGGACGGCAACGGCTGGCAGCAGCACCTCATCGACGACAACGGCATGGCCTGCGAAGACCTGATGGGCGCCGACCTCGACGGCGATGGTGACACCGACCTCGTCGCCGCTGGTCGCCGCTCGAAAAATGTCAGGATCTACTGGAACCAGCGCCGGCAGCCCTGACCGCCCCTCTCACCCGTGCCCGACTGGCTGATCCAGCACACCCTTTTCACCGGCGAGCCGCGCGTGCTCGTGCTGGCGGCCATCGCCGCCCTCTGCATCGGCCTGTCGAAGAGCGGCCTGTCCGGCACCGCCACCCTCAACGTCGTGCTCATGGCCCAGGCCTTTGGCGCCAAGGCCTCGGTCGGCCTCGTCCTGCCCCTGCTCATTGCCGCCGACCTGATGGGCTACTTCCTCAACCGCCACGGCGGCAGCTGGCGCCAGGTCCTGCCCATGGCACCGCCCGCCATCGCCGGGGTCATCGCCGGCTGGCTGCTGCTCGACACCATCGACAACCAGGCCGCGCGCACGGTCATCGGCTGGCTGATCATCGGCCTGCTCGGCTTCCACCTGCTGCTGGAGCGGCGCCGCCAGGACCTGCTGGCGCTCACCGAGCACCGCGGCTTCGCCCAAACCCTCGGCTTCGGCGCCGGCGTCACCACCATGCTCGCCAACGCCGCCGGCCCGGTCATGACCGTCTACCTGCTGTCGCGCCGCCTGGAAAAAAAGGACCACCTCGGCGTCTTCAGTCGCTTCTTCCTCTTCATCAACCTCTTCAAGGTCCCCTTCTCCGCCAACCTCGGCATCATTCACCCGCAGTCGCTCGCCACCAACCTCGTCCTGCTGCCCGTGGTCGTGCTCGGCATCCTGCTCGGCTGGCAGATTCTCCAACGCATCCCGCAGAAAGCCTTCGAACGCACCCTCTTCCTGCTGACCCTCGTCGCCGCCCTCTGGCTGGTGCTCGGCTGAGCAAAGAATCCGCCCCCACAGCTTGCCCGGATGGCCGCGCCTGCTATGCTGGCGGCTCGACTTCCCCCCATCCCCCGATGAACATCCACGAATACCAGGCCAAAGAACTGTTCCAGAAATTCGGCGTCGCCACCCCGCCCGGACGTGTGGCCGCGACGGCGGAGGAGGCCGGCAAGATCGCGGAGGAACTCGGCGGCGCAGGCCTCGTGGTGAAGGCGCAGATCCACGCCGGCGGCCGCGGCAAGGGCACCTTCAAGAACGGCTTCAAGGGCGGCGTGCACGTCATCGACACCGCCGCCCAGGCCCAGGACATCGCCGGCAAGATGCTCGGCCAGACCCTGGTCACCCACCAGACCGGCCCGGAGGGCAAGCTGGTCAGCAAGGTGCTCATCGCCAAGTCGGTCGACATCGTCAAGGAATACTACTTCGCCATCCTGTTCGACCGCGGCAGCAGCAGCCACGCCCTCATCGCCAGCACCGAGGGCGGCATGAACATTGAGGAGGTCGCCGAAAAGACCCCGGAGAAGATCATCAAGGAATTCGTCAGCCCGGCCTTTGGCCTGCAGGCCTACCAGGCCCGCAAGATCGCCGCCGAACTCGGCCTGCGCGGCAAGCTCGCCGCCCAGGCGACCAAGCTCTTCCTCTCGCTCTGGAGCCTCTACCTGAAGAGCGACTGCTCGCTCGTCGAGGTCAACCCGCTGGCCATCACGAGTGATGACCAGGTGGTCGCCCTCGATGCCAAGTTCAACTTCGACGACAACGCGCTCTACCGCCAGAAGGACGTTGTCGCCATGCGCGACACGACCGAGGAGGATCCGCGCGAGGTGGCCGCCAGCGAGTTCGGCCTCAACTACATCGGCCTCGACGGCAACATCGCCTGCCTCGTCAACGGCGCCGGCCTGGCCATGTCCACCATGGACATCATCAAGTTGCACGGCGGCGAGCCCGCCAACTTCCTCGACGTCGGCGGTGGCGCCACCAAGGAACAGGTCGCCGCGGCCTTCAAGATCATCCTCGGTGATCCCAACGTGAAGGGCATCCTGGTGAACATCTTCGGCGGCATCATGGACTGCGATGTCATCGCCCACGGCATCATCGCCGCCGCCCAGGAGGTGTCGCTCAACATCCCGCTCGTCGTCCGCCTCGAAGGCAACAACGTCGACGCGGGCAAGGCCACCCTGGCCGCCAGCGGCCTGGCCATCACCAGCGCCGACGGCCTCACCGACGCCGCTCAGAAGATCGTCGCCGCCGTCCAGGGCTGAACCGGCCCCTGCTCGGCACACCCAACTCGAAGGCGGCAGACTTCTGCCGCCTTCTTTTTTTGCACCGCTGGCCGCTTTGGGAGGTTGATGGATGAGGGTGGATTGTTGATCGAAAGAGGCTCCATCAACCATCCACCATCCCCTCCCCCTCTCCGGCGGCTGCGCCGCCGCCTCAGACCGCGCGCTGCAGCTTGTCGTCGATGCGCGCGACCAGGGTGTCGAGCACCTCGCTGTTGCCGAAGCGCTCGATGACATCGGCGAGGAACCCCTCGACGATCAGCTTGCGCGCCTCGCCATCGGGGATGCCGCGGGCCTTCAGGTAAAACAGCTCCTCGTCGGCAATCGGGCCGCTGGTGCTGCCGTGGCTGCACTTGACCTGATCGGCATTGATCTCCAGGCCTGGCAGTGAGTTGGCCTCGGCCTCGTTGCTGTTGAGCAGGTTGCGGCAGGTCTGGTAGGCGTCGGTGTAGTGGGCCCCCTCATCGACGATGATGAGGCCGCTGAACACCGAGCGCGCCTGGCCGTAGAGGGCGTTCTTGTACAGCAGGTCGCTGGTGGCATGCGGCGCCTTGTGCCGCTGCAGGGTGCGCTGGTCCACGACCTGCTCGCCGACCGGCAGGGAGACGCTGAGCATGTCGCTGCGCGCGCCCTCACCGACGAGGTCGCTGACGCTTTCGCTGCGGCTGAAGGAAGCGCCGAGCTGGACCTGGAAACTTTTCACCGCCGCATCGCGACCGGCACGGATGCCGGAGAGATGCAGGGCCTGGGCATCGTCGGCCAGCTCCTGGCAGGCGGCATAGGTGATCTTGCTGCCCGGACCACCGACGAGATCGGCGACCGCAATGCTGAGACCGCCTTCGCCTTCCAGACTGCGGTAGTGATCGACGACGCTGACCTGGGCGTTGTCCTCCGCAACCACCAGCGTGTGCGGGAAGATCGCCGCGTGGTCGCCGACCACCCAGTGGAAGATTTCGACGGGTTTGTCGATGACGACGTTCTTCGGCACGAGGATGACGGTGCCAGCCTTGACGTGGGCCAGGTGCAGGGCCGAGAACTTGGCCGAACCAAGCGGCAGATCGGCCTTCATGAAGTGCGCCTCCAGCGCCGCGCCGTGGGTTTTCAGGGCTTCAACGAAGCTGACACAGACCACGCCGGCGGGCAGGCCGGCGGCATCGGACTCGACGAGCGTGTCGTTGACGAAAACAAAGCGCGCCGCGCGCTCCTTAAGGCCTTCGGTGGCGGCGAGCGCGGCAGCCGTCTGCGCCGCGGTCGGTGCCTGCGCCGGCGCATGATCAGCGAGCTCGATTTTCTTGGCGCTGGAGTAGCGCCAGTTTTCATCTTTGAGACCGGGCAACGGCAGGGATTGAAATGCCGTCCACGCGGCTGAGGCGCGGTTCAGGAACCATTCGGGCGCGGTGTCGGAAGGACGGAGGGGGGCGGTGGTGAGGAGACCGGAGGGGGTATCGGAGAGCATTGGATAAGGGGAAAAGGCTTGGGATCAGTCAGCGTTCCGCCGGGAAACCTGCGTCAAAGCCTCGACATCAAGCAAGTCCTGGGGGCGACCTGCGGTTTGCTTGGCCTGGATAAGGTGCTGGAGCGAGACAAACGGGATGTGAACCCCTCCCAGATCGGAGTGCACACGGGCTTCATAGGCTGCGGCAAAATTCAAGCCTGGAACTGAAGTGAGGAAATCCACTCGGCAGGGAGGCAGGCCAATTTGGAACATGGTCCTCTCATTCATGAAATGCTCCAGCGTCATGCCCTCCACCCAGCCGCCGAAGCGCATCAACGCCTTGCGCAATCGCGCCGCGTTTTCTGGACTGGGGAGTATCCAGAGGTCGATATCCTTCGTGTAACGCGGCTCGGCATAAAAAATGACCGCGTAGCCGCCGACGACGAGATACTCAACCTGGCAGTCGTTCAAAATGGTGAGCAGTTCTTTGAAGTCGGAGTTCATCAGCGGGTCGGCCTTTCAGAAGCCAGGCAGTTTCGACGAGTTGCCAAGCGGCCGTGAAGCGCGCGGCGGGAGGCTGGGTTTGCCAGAAGGTAAGATCAAACTCCCGTCCGGCCTCTTCCAACGGCACCGCACGCCACATGACGTTGCCGCGTGCGGACTGACCGATTTGGACCGTAGTGGAAGGTGACATGATCGAAAGAAGCGGCTTCAGCCGACGCTGCCTTCCATTTCGAGATCGATCAGGCGTTTGAGCTCGACGCTGTACTCCATGGGGAATTCCTTGACGAGGTCGTTGATGAAGCCGTTGACGCTGAGGCTCATCGCCTCGGCCTCGGTGAGGCCGCGCTGCATGAGGTAGAAGATCTGCTCGGCGCTGACCTGGCTGACGCTGGCCTCATGCTGGGTGGCGTGCTGGTTGCCGCGCACGCTGATCGCCGGATAGGTGTCGGTGCGGCTGTTCGGATTGATCAGCAGGGCGTCACACTCGGTGTTGTTCTTGCAGCCCTTCAGGTGCTTGGGAATGTGGACCAGGCCGCGGTAGGTGGAACGGCCCTCGCCGATGGAGATCGACTTGGAGATGACGTTGCTGGTCGTCTCATCGGCGGCGTGCACCATCTTGGCGCCGGTATCCTGATGCTGGCCGCTGTTGGCAAGGGCGATGCTGATGACCTCGCCGCGCGCGCGCCGGCCCTTCATGATGACGCCCGGATACTTCATCGTCAGGCGGCTGCCGATGTTGCAGTCGATCCAGCGCACCTCGGCATCCTCATGGGCGATGCCGCGCTTGGTGACGAGGTTGAAGACGTTGCTGCTCCAGTTCTGGACGGTGACGTACTGGATCTTCGCGCCCTTCATGGCGACGAGTTCGACGACAGCGCTGTGCAGGGTGGCGGTTTCGAATTTCGGGGCGGTGCAGCCCTCCATGTACATGACCTCGGCGCCCTCGTCGGCGATGATGAGGGTGCGCTCGAACTGGCCGAATTGCTCGCTGTTGATGCGGAAGTAGGCCTGCAGCGGGTGCTTCACCTTCACGCCCGGCGGCACGTAGATGAAGGAGCCACCGGAGAAGACCGCACTGTTGAGAGCGGAGAACTTGTTGTCACCGGTGGGAATGACCTTGCCGAACCACTTCTTGAAAATCTCCGGGTACTTGTGCAGGCCCTCGGTGCTGTTGACGAAGATGACGCCCTGCTCCTCGACGGCGGCCTTGATGTTCGAGTAGGCGGCCTCGCTGTCGTACTGCGCCTCGACACCGGCCAGGAACTTGCGCTCCTGCTCGGGGATGCCGAGCCGGTCAAAGGTCTTCTTCACGTCCTCAGGCACCTCGTCCCAGGAGCGCTTCGGCTTCTGGCCGTCGCTCAGGTAGTAGCGGAACTCGTCGAAGTGGATGTTCTCCAGATCCTTGGTGGCCCAATGCGTCGGCATGGGCTTGTCGAGGAAGACCTTGAGCGCCTTCTTGCGGAACTCGCGGATCCAGTCGGGATCCCCCTTGACGTCGCAGATGTAGTCGATCGTCTTTTCGGTGATGCCGAAGCCGGAGTCGTACTTGTTGCGTTCCGGGAAGGTGAAGTCGCCGACGCTGTCGACCTTGATGTCGGCAATGTCGGAGGCTTCGAGATCCGCGGAGAGATCAGGGGCGGTGACCATGGAAGGCGGGGGTGAAGAGTTTAAAGTTTCAGGTTAGGCCGCGGCGGCGAGCTCCTCCTTGACCCAGTCGTAGCCGCGGGCCTCAAGCTCGAGGGCGAGCTCCTTGCCGCCGGTCTTGACGATCTGGCCGTCCATGAGCACGTGCACGATGTCCGGCTGGATGTAGTCGAGCAGGCGCTGGTAG